>DUGL01000081.1 GCA_013331415.1 Methanoregulaceae archaeon
ACCAAGATGGTGGGGAACCAGCTGGTCCTGCAGTCCCGGAAGGCTGATGATACCCTTGTCGTGCGCAAGCGGGCGGTTGCCCGGCTCGCGTCCATGGTCCACCAGATCGACAAGGACCTGCACTTCTTAAACGAGGTCAGGAATGTGCTGCGGACCCTCCCCAATATCGAGGCGGGGTATACCATTGTCATTGCCGGGTACCCGAACGTGGGGAAGTCCTCGTTCATCCGGCGCGTCTCTTCCGCTGATCCGGAAGTGGCCTCATACCCGTTCACCACGAAAGGGATCATCGTTGGGCACCGCGAGATGGGACGCGAGCGGATCCAGTTCGTGGACACCCCCGGCATCCTCGATCGCCCGGTAGAGGAGCGGAACGCGATCGAGAAGCAGGCGCTCTCCGCGATCATGAACGTTGCGGATGTCATCCTCTTCATCACCGATCCTTCCGAACACTGCGGGTACCCGATGAGCGTGCAGCTGAGCCTCCTTGACGAAGTGAAGGGCATGGTCAGCGTCCCGGTCATCGTCGTCGCAAACAAGTCGGACATCTCAGTTGCAGAAGGGTACATTACCATGTCAACCGCAGAGGGGACGGGTGTCGATGCGGTGCTTGCGGAGATTCTGCTGCATAAGCCGTTGCCGGAAGTAAAAGAGCGGGTCGTGGACATCCGGTCTGCCCTTCCGCAGGAGCCGGATGAGGCGGAGGTGTTCTCGGAAGATGTCATGCTCGGCGACGGGAAGCGGAGACGGATGCGCAGGAAGCCCCGGAAACCCCGGACGAAACCCGGCAATTCCTGAACCGGGAACATTTATTCCAGAAGCCAGTCAGGCAAACCCGGAATTCTCTTAATAATTTTGTACACCGCCCGACCCCCCATGCCTATCCAGGCAGGGAGATTTTCAACTCTGCGTTTTTTTCGCCGGAGAGCTCGTGGCACGGAAGGGTTACAGGATATGATGCGCTGATCTGCTGAGGGGGTCGGGCGGTGTACTTCTTTTTTCATTCGCCGTCTGGCCCGTATCTGGAGAACAAATAACCACGGTCTTTTCCAGGATTCTCTCTCGTAATCACTACCCATCCTCCCGAAAACTGTGATCAGGTGCGATGGGTTGTGAGCTTCAGAAGTACACCGCCCGACCCCCCCAACCGGACCACCAAAGTTTTATTGATTGTTCAATAAAAATTTCAATATATACTATGGCCCATTTCAACCAAAGACCCGGAACAAAAAGCGCAACCCATTACCTGAAAAATCCCGTCCGGGATATAGAAGCGTTCGACAGCATTGTCCGGTCGCTCATTGCTAAAAATCCACTCGGGTGCACATCCTGCTACCACAGAAAGAAAAATCATCCTCCCATTGAAAAGGTCCGTGAGATGTACACCGCGAAATTTGTCTATGAAGATATCGACAGGAAGCGGGTCGGGGCCGGGCAGGAGATGTACAACTCTGTTGAAGGATACCGGTACGGGATTGCCGCCGTCCTCTCCAACATGGCAAATTTTTCAGCGCATTGCGGAAAGGCCCGCCACATCCCCGATTCCGACCTCTTCTCGGTCATTCTGAAGTGCCACGATCCCTGCGGTGAGATCTATTTCCTTGCACTCGCACGCGACCGGCTGACCGTAGCCTCTTACGAGGACGATGCCATACGGGAGAACGTCGGGGCATGGACCGACAGCGTGGCGGGACTGCGCTGAAAATTGGGTACCCGTACCCCATGTGCAGATGATGCAGGAGAATACCAAAAATCGCGGGAGTTCCACGTCGTTTCAAGGGTAAATGGTTGAAAAAAGATTGGCTGGTTAATACCCGCCCATACCCGGGGGCATACCGCCCATGCCCCCCATTCCACCCATGCCACCGGGGGGCATCCCTCCGGCCGGCCCGGCGGATTTCTGGGCTGCGATGATGTCGTCGATGCGGAGGATCATGACGGCTGCCTCAGTTGCACTGGAGATGGCCTGCGTCTTCACGCGCAGCGGCTCGACAATGCCCGCCTTCAGCATGTCGGCCGGTTTTTTGGTATTCGCATCGAGCCCCACCGTCTTCTTCCCGGCCTGGTGATCCGAGCGGAGTGCAACAAGGATATCGATCGCATCCGCCCCGGAATTCTCGGCAAGGGTCCGCGGGATGATCTCCACCGATGCGGCAAACGCTTCGATGGCGAGCTGGGCCCGGCCACCGACCGTTGCTGCATGCTCGCGGAGCCGGAGCGAGAGCTCGACTTCAGGAGCCCCGCCGCCGGCAACGACCTTCTTCCCCGCGACAACGACTGAGACGACCATCAGGGCATCGTGGATGGCGCGTTCGAGTTCGTCGACAACGTGCACCGTGCCGCCCCGGACAACAATGGAGACCGCTTTCGGGTTTTTGCACTTCGAGACATAGATCATCTCATCGCCCGAGACTTTCTTCTCCTCGACCATCCCGGCCGAGCCGAGGTCCTTTGCAGAGATTGCATCGACACTGGTCACGAGGTTTGCACCCGTTGCCCGGGCAAGGTTCTCGCTGTCGCTCTTCTTCACCCGGCGGACTGCAAGGATACCGGCCTTTGCGAGGTAGTGCAGCGCAACATCGTCAATACCTTTCTGGCAGAAGAGGACGTTCGCGCCGCTCCTGATGATCTTATCCACCATATCATGGACCATCTGCTCTTCTCCGTCAAGGAAAGCCTGGGCCTGGTCAGGGGTTGAGATGTTGATCTTTGCATTCACTTCGGTCTTCCTGAATTCGAGCGCTGCATTGAGGAGCAGGATCTTCGCATTCCTGACCGATGTGGGCATGTTCGGGTTTCCCCGTTCCTTGTTTATGACCATGCCTTCAATGAGCTCCGAGTCATCTACTGCACCGCCAACCTTTTTCTCCACATTGATGTGAGCGATATCCACGGTGCCGTCAGGATCGGTGACGAACGTAACTGCTTTCACAAGAATTTCACAAAGGTGCTCTTTCGATACCTCCGCGTTCTTGCCGGTGAGTGCGGTTTCAGCGATCTTTTTGAGCATCGCGGTATCGGTCGGCTTCACGGTGATGGCAAACCCGTCGAGCAGATTGAGCGCCTTTGCAGCTGCCATCCGGTAACCTTCCGCGATAACGGTCGGGTGGACGCTCTGGGCGAGCAGCCCCTCCGCATTCTTCAGGAGTTCGCCTGCGATCACGACTGCGCTGGTGGTACCATCGCCGACTTCCGCGTCCTGGACTTTCGCGATCTCGACCATCATCTTTGCGGCCGGGTGCTCGATGTCCATCTCTTTTAAGATGGTGACCCCGTCGTTTGTGATCACAACATCGCCAATCGTGTCAACGAGCATCTTGTCCATGCCCTTCGGGCCAAGCGTGGTCCGTACCGCGCTTGCAACTGCCCTGGCGGCGGTGATGTTCATGCCCTGTGCATCGCGTCCACGGGTGCGTGAACTGCCTTCTTTCAGAATAAGAATCTGTTGTCCTCCAAGCTGCTGTGCCATAGATATTCACCACTTTGTAGCGATAAAATTGGTTTGTGGTTCTATATATAGATTATGACTTATCGATCATCTCGATCAGTTCTTCACCGTCTGCAAGACCATGGAGACGCTCCTCCCCAATCACCAGGGTGCTGCCGATCTTCTTCTGCTTGGTGTAGTCTGTCAGCACGCACATGGCATGGGTCCCGGTCACCTGGGAGATGTTTCCAATCAGGGCAGCGCGCCGGGCCACCTTGTGGGTCGTCCCGTACCCGGTGATGATAGTATGATCCGAGAACTCGATCAGGGCCTGGAACGGTGCCCGGCGCATGGTGTGGAGCTTCATCCCGATCCGTTCCAGGAAGCCCATGGGACCGCCCCCGCCCTCTTCCCCGGGCGGGTACGCGAACTGGGACTCGTGCCGGAGGAGTTCGATGGACTGGACAAGGGCTGCATCAAAGATCTCCTCGATCCGGAGCGCGATGTCGAGCGTGGTACCCATCCCGCTCTCGTACTTGCTGATGGTCCTCCTTGAGACACCGAGCAGGTTCCCGAGGTCGCCGAGCGAGAGGTTCCGCTTCTCCCGCTGCTCCCTGAGTACCTCCCCGTTGATGTTCACGTAGAGGCCGCCCGGGGATGCGTAGACGAGCGGAGGGTTGTCCTCGACAAATGCGTCGTAGAGCGTGGCCACGCTGATCGCGTAGATCCCGTACCTGACATAGACAGCACTCCGCTCCAGTTCGGCGTCCCGTGCCCGCTCGCCGATGATCAGGGGGGATCCCCGGAGCGAGAGGGCGATGTGATCGAGGTCCCGTGCCGCCTCTTCGCTCACGCTGTCGATGTGGGAGACGACCTTGATGACGAGCAGGATCTCTTTTTTCCCCGCAATCAGGTCGAAGCTCCGGGGCCGGAGGGAGAACCGCTCGGTAACCCTGAACCCTGCCATGAGGAGAACTGAGACGACCATCTGGAGGAGGCGATCCTGGGACATGTCCGTTACGAATGGATATAGCAGGGCAGACTATTAATAGTAGTGCATACATGCGGATCGGTATCGACGACACGGACTCGCCTGCAGGGATGTGTACCACCTACCTTGGGGCGGTCCTTGCCGGGAGGCTTGCCGCTGCAGGGATGACGGTGCACGGTGCGGTGCTCGTGCGATTGAACCCGAACGTGATCCACAAGACGCGGGGGAATGCTGCGATCTGCCTCGATGTGGACGGGAACCCGGACGCTGCATTTACCCTGAGCTGTGCGATCGTTTCAGAACTTGCGGACCTCTCCTGTGCAGAGACCAATCCGGGGGTGGTGGTGACTGATACGGCACTCCCTGCTGGTTTCTACCGGAAAGCGGTCCGGGACTTCTGCACCATCCCTGAAGCGATCACCCTCCTCCGGGATGCAGGAGCCTGGTTCAGGGGCTACAAGAACTGCCGCGGGCTGATCGGTGCTGCAGCGGCAGCTGCCAGCTCGTTTGAGGACACCACGTACGAGGTGCTCGTGTACCGGGAGCCCGNNCGGTGGGGCACGGTGCGTGAGGTCGACCGGGAGAGCCTGTTTGCTGCCGAGCAGGCAACGTATCCCCATACCTGGGACTCGGTGGATGCTCTTAACGATGTGGTGGTCTGCGTCCCCCACACCCCGGACCCGGTGCTCTTCGGCATACGGGGGGAATCCCCGGCATGGGTGCTCCGGGCACGGGCGCTGGTCCGGTCTGAGGAGCCGGCGCTCGAACAGGTCTTTCGCACAAACCAGGGGACCGATGCCCACCTGGTCCCGGGGACGATCGGGAGCCTCCGTGAGGGGCTGTCGTACCTGCTCTCTGGCACAGTCGCATCGGTGCCGGTCACCGGGAGGGGGGGGCATGTCTCGTTCCTGCTCTCTGCTGCTGATGCGACGGTCCGGTGCATGGCGTACGAGCCGACGAAGGGGTTCCGGGATACCGTGCGGATGCTCGCGCCCGGGGACGAGCTGGCGGTTGCCGGGAGTTCCAAGGAGGGGAGCATCAACCTTGAGAAGCTGCAGGTCCGGACCGTGGCACCCCAGGTGGAACGCTGCCCGCCCGTCTGCCCTGCCTGCCGGAAGCGGATGACCAGTGCAGGGACCGGGAAAGGGTACAAGTGCCGGACCTGCCGTGCCCGGGAACCGGAACCGGACCTCGTCCCCGTCCCGCGGGCGCTCGTGCCCGGGTGGTACGAGGTCCCGCCGTCTGCCCGCCGGCACCTCGCCCGGCCGCTCTGCCGGGGCGTGCCGGATACCGGGGTGTACGGGATCCCCTGATCAGCAGGGTGAGTTGCCGGGTCTGTTGTCCACGAGCGCGATCTCATCCTCCGTGAGCCCGTACAGCCTGTACACCACCGCGTCGATCTGCCGGTCGAGGTCTTCGGCTGTCTGTTTGAGCGCCGTATCCACCTCTCCTGCCCGCTGTTCCTTTATCCGGTTTTTCAGCCGTATCATCTCCCCCACCAGCGCCTCGAGGCGATCATGGAGGGCTGCCTGCACGGGGTCATCGAAGTCCGGGACGTAGACCGGGAGTTTCTCAAAGGCAGGGCCCGTGAACTTCCGGTACGCTACCCGGGCGACCGGGAGGGTGTGGCGGGCGACGAAGCCCATCAGCCGCGAGTTGAGGATCCCGAGCAGGTAGCGGGATCCGGACCCGATCCGGGCGCACCCGGGCCCGCACCAGCACCCCGGTTCATCGAGGGTGAACCGCCCCTCCCGCACGATGCGGGGGAAGAGTATCCCGGGCGTTCCCGGCAGGGTTTCTGCCGCTCCGGGGAGTTCGTACCAGCGGTACGACCCGGGTTTCCTCCCCTCCCCCTGCTCGTAGTGCTGCACCAGCACCTGCCGGTATCGCCGCAGGTGCCGGAACACTGCACGATGCTTCCTGAGGGGTATCCCCGGGTGGGAGAAGATGAGGTACTGTGCTGTACGGGAGGGGGTTTCATAGCGCCGGATATCGTTCCCGGCAACGAGCGGCAGGATGATCGCGGCGCTCTTTGTATCCGCCGCGACCATGCGGTCCCGTGTCTTCCGGTCGATGACAAACGCTTCCTCGCAGGCGGGCTGTGCACCGGCCTGGATCTCCCCCATCACGAATGCAGCGAGCGGGGTCGTCCCCTGCTGCAGGCGGCTGACCAGGTCCTGCACCCGGGTATCATCCAGTTTCCAGGCAGCGTCTCCAAGCCGGGACCGGTCGACCGGGTAGCGGTGCTCCTGCACGTACACGGCCAGGTTCCCGGGATAGGGGGTCGCCACGTTGGTCACGGAGATCCGGGGAAAGGCTTCTTTTTTTCTGAGCCTGATGATGCAGGATGGATACGTGCACAGGTCCCCCGTATCGATGATCTCCTCGATCTGGCNNTCTGCCCGCAGCCATCCGCCCGGGAGCAGGTACATGAGGGTGCCGCCCGGCCTGAGGAGCGCCATTCCCTGCTCGACAAAGCAGGGGTACAGGGCTGCCGTCCCGGGGTACACCGCTGAGTGCCGCTCCAGGTACTCTTTCTCCCCCCGGAGCGACTCCCGCCGCAGGTGCGGGGGCTCGCCCAGCACGGCGTCGAATCCCCCTGCTGCCATGACCGCGGGGAAGGCACCGGGAAACGAGAAGGCCCGGATCCGCTGCCGTGCCCGATCATCGAGCAGGGCGGCATCCTGGTCATCGTGGAAACCGGGGGAGACGAGGGAATTGCCGCACCGGATGTTC
>DUGL01000058.1:0-1193 GCA_013331415.1 Methanoregulaceae archaeon
CTTCCGGAGGTAGCTCGTATCCCAGACCAGCATGGCATGATCCGCGGTGACGGCGAGCACCCGTCCCTGGCCGGTCTCGAACCGGATGAGGTGATCGGGAGCCCGGTGAATGGAGACCGAGGTGATCTTCCGGAGGTGCGGTCTCCCCTCGCAGTCGATCGTCCGGGTGAGGTACCCCTTCTGCGGGTCCGAGTAGTACGTGCCCAGCCGGTCGATCCCGGGCCGGGAGAGGTCAAAGTTCTCGACCACGAACTGCCGGATCGACATTGTCCGCCACTCGCGACCGTCGAAGAACTCGAGCTCGGTATCGCCAAAGAAGCAGTTCCGCCGCTTCGCGGCATGGAAGAACGGGTGGGCATACCCGACGTTCGCCCGCGACACCCCGATGATCCGGGCAAGGACGCCGGCGCTGGTGTGGGGGGCAAGGCCTATCACCAGGTGCCCGATCAGTTCTTCGTGCGACGTGATCCCGTAGTAGGGTGGGAGCCCGTAGCACCGGGTCAGGAGCTCGTCGATGAATATCGCGACCTTCACCATGTAGTCGGCACAGGATGACGAGACGAGGATATCCTGCGCCCTGAGCTCCAGTACCTGGTCGGGCCGCGAGAGCGCCACCCCGTGGATATCGGCGGGGTACCCGAGCTCCCGCAGCCGTTCCGGGGTGACCCCGACCTCGTCGGGTCGGAAGTGGGTGAGCGGGAGATCGATCATGTCAAACCGGACGGTCCCGTCCTTGAAGACGAAAAGGTCGTTCTCTGCACGGAGGATGCCCTTGTCGATCTCCTCGACGGCCCGCTCCCGCGAGATCAGGCCTTTGACCCCCTTCACGAGCCCGACCGGGTTCTCCCGCCGACCCAGCCGTTCCATCGCCTGCACGTACTCCTGCCTGACATTGAGGGTCAGTTTCTGGGAGCAGGAGCAGGGGACCTTGCAGCCCGGGCAGACCGGCTCCCTGCTCTCCCGCTTGCACCGCGGGCAGACATAGACCGGGATCGTATGGGTCCCGCAGCTGCACCGGTTCCGGTACGTCTCGGCCCCGCAGGCCGTGCAGCGCCGCCTCCCGGTCTCGATGGTGATCACCCCCCCATCCTTGTTCGCTTCAGGGCTGTGGTTCGAGGCCTCCTGGAAGGAGCGGCGTGAACCCCCGGCGGCGCCGAGCGGGAAGAGCGAGTGGGGCGGCGGGTTCATCTTCC
>DUGL01000058.1:1270-2122 GCA_013331415.1 Methanoregulaceae archaeon
GTGGAAATCGAGGCCGAGGCAGGCAAGGAAGACCCGGTACGTGCTGATGCAGATCAGATCCTCCCGGACCAGGTGGGGGAGGAGGAGTTCCTCAAGGACCGCCTTCACCGCCGGTTCAGGGGGGAGGACGAGGATACCATGCCGTATCTCGCCGTGCTCTTCCACGAACCCTGCCAGGGCCTGCACCTGAGCCGGGGTGATGTCATCCCAGAACCAGGTGTAGTCCGGGTGCAGGTATGCACCCTCAAAACAGAGCGCGATCGCCTCGAGCTCGGTTGCGGGCTTCCCGGTCCCGCCCTCGAGCAGCCACCACTCCTCGCAGTATGCGGAGGGGATGAGGAGGTGGTTGTTCTCCAGAAACTCCCCGTAGCTGATCAGGATCTCCCCGATATCAAGGATCCGTTCCACCTCCGGGGCAAGCGAGAGCGCCGTCTCGTAGTCATCGATGCGGAGCACATCCCCGCTCCTGAGCCGGACGGTCGGCCCCTGGATGGTATCGACCGGGACGATCCCGGCCGCCTTGCCGGGGCGCTCGATCTTCATCTGGGTCCCGGTCGCGAGGAAATCCCCGAGGATGTGCATGGTTGCCGGGTTGATCCCGGCAGCGGCAAACCCGGTGTTCCGCGATCTCCCGTACCGGAGCCGGAACCCGCCCTTCCGCATCGGGTACGAGAAGACCGGGCGGCCCCCGATCAGGTCCCGCAGGTACTTGTCCCGCGGGAGGATCCGGTCCGCCTCGGGATCAGCGCTCTTCGCGGTCCCGGCAGTCAGTTCATCGAGCCATTCCCACCCGTCCATCTTCATGCTGCGGACGTACTTCTGGACTTTCGGGGCCTTGAGCGCGAGCCCTTC
>DUGL01000058.1:2314-14198 GCA_013331415.1 Methanoregulaceae archaeon
GCCCGCCTGACGTAATCACCGACAAGTACCGAGAGCGCCTGTGCTGTTCCGCCTGCGCTGCGGATAGGTCCGGCATAGTAGATGCGGAGGTACTCGCTCCCGTCATCGTTCTTCCCGATCCCGACCTTGGCAATCCCCTCGGTCGGGGCCGCCACCACCCCCTCGGTGAGCATCGCCATCGCGGTCCGGATGGCATGGTCAAGGACCTCCTCGCGGGACTGCTCGCCGAACCGGCGTGCGACAAAGTCATCCCCGATCCGGAGGGCCGCCTCCTCCCGGCTCATGGACACCTCGAGCTCCCGGATCCGGACCGCGATCCCAGGTATCCCGAGGAGGGCCTCGACCCGGTCGGCCAGGTCGCTTGCAACCGGGATCTCGACTACGGTCCGCGGATCGAGCCCCACCGCCCGTGCCCGGGTGGCGACCGCGAGGGCCCGCTCGAGCTCTGCCTTCAGCATCGCCGAGTATGCTGCCATCGCTGCCGACTGCTCCACGCCCGATTGCTCCTGTCGTACCTGTTCGGTCGTGCACCGCAAAAAGCGGATCGGTTCCCGGGTTACGGCTCCGGCTCCTCTTCCCCGAGCGAGCGCATCATCTCGATGATACCGGCCTCGCCCATGCCCCAGAGGGTGAGGGCAGCACACCGGCGGAGCTCCTCATCCGGCCCCGCAGCGACCGCGGTGAGGCGCTCGATCGCCGGCTCCCCGATCCGCGAGAGGGCTGCCGAGAGAAAACCCCGCAGGGCGGGGTCGGCCCCCTTCATTGCCCGGATGAGGGGATCGACCGCAGGTTCACCCATGTGGCCGAGTGCGGCAGCTGCATACCGCCGGAAATCGGGATCGCGGGTGCTCCGCAGTGCACCTATCAGGGGATCGACTGCCGGCTCACCGATACGGGACAGGGCGAGCGCAGCATACCAGCGGTATTCATCGCTTTGGGCACCCTCCATTGCCCCGATGAGGGGGTGCACCGCACTCCCGCCTGCAGCTCCCAGGCGTCTGACAGCGCCCAGCCGGACCGTCCGGTCCGGGTCAGCGAGTGCGTTCAGATCATCCGCGATTTTCTGCTGCATGATTATCCCCTCCTGGCTCCTGCTTCCCTTTCATCCCGGTATTCGCGAACGTGATAACCCGCTGCGGGAAGGGTATCTCGATGCCCATCCCGTCAAGGAGCTGCTTGATCCGCTCGAGCATCTCGGTCCTGACCGACCACCAGACCTTTGACGGCGCCCAGATCCGGACCACGATCGCCACCCCGGAATCGGCAAGGCTGTCCACGTACACGGATGGTGCAGGGTTCTTCAGCACAAAGGGGTGGTTGGCCAGGAGCCCCCTGATTGCGGCGATCGCAGCCCCCGAATCTGCATCGTATGCAATACTCACCCGGTATTCAAACCGCCGTGCCGGGCTCGCCACGAAATTGGTTATCTCGGAGTTGAAGATGCTCTCATTGGGTATCCTGACATAAACACCCTCGAAGGTCTTGATGATGGTGGAGAGCACGCGTATCTGGTGAACGGTACCCTCCGTACTTCCGATACGCATGGTATCCCCGATCTTGACCGGGCGCTCAACGAGCAGGAACATCCCGGAACCGAGGTTTCCGACGATCTTCTGGCTCGCGAACGCAATGATCAATGCACCCGTCCCGCCGATCACCACGAGCTGGCCCACGTCGAAATCAAAACTCGGGAGTGCGAGCCAGATCCCAATACCCACGATCGCTATCTGGACCACCTTTATCAGTTTGTCGAGCTCATCGCGGTCTATCCGGTCAGAGAGGGATCGCTTGAGGTAGAGGGCGACGATCTTCGCGATGACCAGGACAACGATGACACTGATGAAGAAGATGATCAGGTCGAGGAGGGTGATCGAGCCATAGATGACCGAGTCCCATGCGACCATCTAGCCACCAACTCCGTACTCCATCATGAATGGCAGGGTCTCCGGGATGAACCGCATCCGTGCCCTGGCAAGGAGGGTCGCCGGAAACATCCCCGTGCAGAGGGGTTTGTCCCCGATACGGACATCTGCAAGATCCCGCGAGAGTACCTCCATCCGGGCGGTCAGTGATACCATGTCCCCGCAGAAGAGGACGAACCCGGTGCAGTCCATGACGACCCGGGAGACTTCCACCCAGCCCCGGGACGAGTTCCGGATGGTCAGCGAGAGCACCCCTTCCCGCACAAGGTCGATTTCAGGGATGCCCGGGAAGACGTCACTCTCGTGGTACCGGGTGATGATCCCTTCAACCGGGGTGCCGTAGAGCGAATACTTCGGAGATGTCAGGGTGAAGATGTCAAGGACATCATAGCTCCCCTTCGCTTCAAGGAAGACCCCGATCTCGACAGGGAACGTGAGGTACAGGGTCTGGACTGAATCGGGTTCGCACGCGACAGGGGTGAACCGGATCTCCAGGTAGGGGGTGACCTCCTGCGGGAGGTTGATCGGCTCTACCGGGCTGATCATAACTTTTCCCTGCGTTGTTCCCAGGAGCTTGGTGACCTCCTCTCCGAGGCACCGGCGCTTGTAGGTCAGGAGACCACGCTCTCCAGCTATACTGAGAGAGAGATTCTCTGATTCATACTTGAATGGAAAGTCATATTCACCAAACATCGTTTACGTACCCTCCCGACCTGACACCGTATCCCGTTTATTCACGGAAAACACCCACATCGTCCGGAACTGGTTCTGTCCCGGTGGTGGGGGGTTCGCGGCGGCCTTTCCTGGCGGTAAGATCGCTGATTGCCTGGCGGAGCACGGCCTGGGTAGCCGGATCCGCACCAGCAAGCGCAGCCTTCAGGGGGACGATGGCTTCAGGATTGCCGGAACCCGCAAGCGCGAGAGCGGCCCCTTCCCTCCGGTCGCCATCGGGATCCCCGAGAGCGCGGACGAGCGCGGGGAATGCCGGGTCACCCTGGCGGGCAAGCGCCGCGATCACTTCCTGGCGCACGGCAGAGGACGGATCAGGGAGCGCCCCAATGAGCACCGCTGCTGCACCGGGGTCTCCGATCATACCGAGCGCCGTTGCAGCTCCCCTGCGGGTCTCGACCTCCCCATCAGCGAGCGCCGCTCTGAGGGCAGCCAGCGCGGGAGGCCCGATCAGGCCAAGGGCATACGCCGCCCGGCTCCGGACAAACCGGTCCTGGTCATTGAGCAGCTGCACGAGGGGACCGATCGCCCGCTCATCGCCAATCTCCCCAAGGGTTACCGCCGCTTTCCACCGGATATCCTCGTCCGGGTGGGCGATCACCGTCAGGAGGGCGGGCACAGCGGGGGTGCCGATCTTTCCGAGCGCTTCTGCAGCCTTCCACCTGACCCCGCTGTACTGGTCACCGGTCAGGGCCTCCATGAGGGGTCCCACCGCTGCAGGATCCCCGATATCCCCCAGTGCTTCTGCGGCCTCATACTGGATCCCGGGATCACGTTTCCGGAGGACCCTGATGAGCCCATGGACATCCCTGCTCTCCCTGAGTTTCCTCACGCTGGCAAACGATATGAGCCGGCTTTTGTGATCCCTCTGGCTGCCGGCAGTCCCGCCACCCATGCCGGACTGGAGTGCAGCATCGGTCACCCGGTTGATCATCTGCTCCTGCTCTTTTTTTGTCAGATCAGAGAGGGCACCGATCACGAGACCGACGACAACGAACATCAGGGACCGCACCGCAGAACCGGAATCGATCATTCCCAGGGTATAGTACGTGCCGGCGAGGTGGACCACACCGAGGATGATGGCAACAATGACCCCCCGCTTACCATACCAGACTGCTGCAAGGACTACCGGGATGTAAAAAAGATGCGAATACACGATGGCGATACCCATGTGCCAGTGTATGACGATCTCGAGCAGGAGGGAGACTCCTATGAGGGTGAGAAGGACGGGCATCCGGTAATCCCGGAATCCCCTCAGATTCAGATCAGGGAAGGCCATATCAGAAGGATCGTTTGCGTATAAGAAAATTTAAAGGTGCCCATGGAACCGGGGCACAACGGCTGTTCCCGTCATTTCCTCCCTGGTCTGCACCAGGTATCCGGCACCGGGGAGTTGGGGAGAGACCGCATGTATCAGGCATCCGGTTCTTCACCGGCAGCAACGCGGATGCAGGCATCGGTCGTGCCGATCCGCACCGCGGCCCCGCACATGTCCGGGACATAGGCAAACGCTTTACCCGAGTTCACCATGATCGCCCCGTACTGCTCCATCACCGGGGAGACCACCATGCAGGTATCAGCATAGACCCGGGCGCCGCTCCGTTCGATGGCCGCGACCGCATCGGGAGAAGCCTCGATAACGGATCGTGCGGCAAACACGTACAGCGGGATTTTCACCTTCTTTCCGGCAATGAGGTCGGCGATGGCCTGGAGTTCCCCGGCCGAACAGTGGGGACATCCGAGTGCGACCGCATCGACTCTCCCCGTATCCATGAGGGGACGGACCTCACCGGCTTCCACCACCACGGTTTCAAGACCAGCCCCGTCGTATGCAAAGATCCGTGCATCCGGGGTGATGGCCTCCACGTGGTAGAGCGCGACTGCCCCGGAAGCTGCCATGGCCGCCCCAAGCGCCTTGAGCTGGTCCCGCTTCGGGCGAATACCCCGGAACAGGGGTATCCTGTTGCCCGCGATCTTCCCGGCAGAGTAGCCAAGGGCCCCATAGAACGCATGCTCATCATGGTCTGTCACCCCCTCCACCGTGATCACCAGGTCCGGTCTTCGTTCTTCCACGAGGTGGAGACCATACTCCGGGGTTTTCCCGATGATCGCAGCCGCGAGCGCAGACGGCCCGCCTTCCCGGTTGGTCCGGGCACCGATCACCGCGTTTGCATAGGCTACCGCGGACGACTCGGACCATGCGAGGTGATCGCCGTACCGGGTCGTATAGATGTAGTAGGGCGTGCAGGTGCACTCCAGTTTTATCCCGAGGCGGGCATAGGCGGCGATCACCTCCTCCTGCTTCTTTGCAAACGATGCCGCGATCCCCATGTCGCGCCAGAGCACCCGGTCCATCCCGACCGGGTTTAAGACCGTCGGCACCGCTACCCGGGCATCGAGTGTCGAGAGCCATTCAAGCCCGGCGTCGCCGATGGTCTTGTACGAGGCCCCGCTCACCTGGGCGCTCTTTATAGGAATGAGCCGTTCCGCGGAGAAGACCTTCCCGAGCGCGACCAGGATCTCCATCATCTGCTGCCGCGTCCCGCCGGATTCACCGGCAAGGACCGCTTCTTCGTCAGGCAGGAGCTGCATGCCGGATCAGTCCCAGCGGGCCCTCCTGAACTCGTGTTCACGCCCCAGCGGCATCGTGGCATCGACCCCGACCTTGACATTGGTGCCATCCGGAGCCTGGCAGGGGTCAAGCGATGACCCGCGGGCACCGGTCACCACGAGCAGGTCCTGGTCGCCCCGGACCCGGGTCGCGATGGCGAACTCGACGTCCTGCAGGTCCGCAGGATTGATATCCTCGTCCACCACCACCACGTGCTTGAGCGAGGTATGGGCCGCGAACGCGGCAAGGATGGCATTCTTTGCGTCTCCCTGGGTCTGTTTCCGGACCTGGATGACTGCGTGGAAGTACCCGCAGCCCCCGGTGGTGAGGACCACGTTTTTGACCTCGGTCACCGCGGACACAGCCCGGTAGATTGCAGGCTCGTACGGGACTCCCATCAGCATCAGGTGCTCGTTTCCGGCCGGGAGGATCCCGTGGTAGATGAAGTCCTTTGCAAGGTGCATCCCGCAAAACTCGATCACCGGCTGCTCCCGCACGATGTCGTAGGTCCCGGTGATATCCACGAACGGTCCTTCGCTCGTGGTCTCACCCCCGATGTATCCTTCAAGGATAATCTCTGCTTCCGGGACGAGCACCCCGTTCGGGCACTGGAAGACCCGGATCTCCCCGCCGAGGAGCTCGGCTGCATACGGGAGCTCCTTTCCTTTCGGGACCCGCGTGCAGCTCGCAATGGTGACTGCCGGGTGGACACCGATCGCAACCGCCACGGGGAGCCGGTCGCCCTTCTCCCGTGCAGCCTTGTGGAGGGTCGCGGTGTGCCGGCCTTCGACCAGTCGCGCTGCGACCTTCGCTTCCGAGAGGACGAGCATCCGGTGGATCGAGGCGTTCTCGGTATCACCGTACCGTGAGAAGACGATCCCTGCCGTGATGTACTTCCCGGCATCGCAGGGGAAATGCTGCATGACCGGTATCTTTCGCAGGTCCGGTCGTGCCATCGGGAGTATCCCCTCGCGGACCACGCTTCCCAGGTACTCTGCCCGTGAAAGCCTGCGCACGATCTCTTCCTCAGGGATGGAGAGGGCACGCGAGAGTGCCTTCCGGGTCGCAGTCACGTTCATGACTGCCCGCGATCCCCCGAGGTTGTGGAACATCAGCAACTTGTCGGTCTGGTGCGCCATCCGGGGCGCTTCGAAGTCAACGGCCACCGGTTCCTCGATATCGATGACCTCCCCGCATGCCCGCATCGCTTCAATGAATCCCCGCATACCGCCCGGTTCCTCCAAAGACCTTCCCCCGTTATCCTTCTGCATTTCAGGTTGGCGATGCTGCCTATTAAATTAGTCCGGGCAGAACCGGGAGAGCCGGCAGGATACCAGGGATACGGGGCAAACCGAACGGGCAGAAATGACAGGAATTTTCGGAGAACCAGGATCCCGGTATATCGGGTCTCATGAACCCGGGAACCATTGCAGCAGGAGAGCCGAGGGATGAGGCATACGCTCGCCTGTTCCTTACATAAGGGAGCAGGCCATCTGCCGGGATGCAGCGTGCAGCCCCGGGTAGAGCGGGTGGATGGTGAGCCCCTGGGGCGCTTCCATACGGGGCGGGATGGGAACGACAGCCCTCACCCGCATTATGCTGCCCGGTGCCGCCTCACGATAACGGAGTCACCTTTCTTTGCGATCTCGACCTTGATTTTTTTATCCCTGAACGGGACCTCAAAGATTCCGAATTTTTTTGCAGCGACCAGTTTTTCAATACGTGCCAGGTCAGTCCTGAGCATTCGTTTGAAATCCTCACCTTCATAGAGTACCGTACTCATTCTTTTCCCTCACTCCCGACACCAGGGGAGATGGACCAGCACACGTATCAATCTTGTGCGTTCACAACCGGGTATGGAGGGAGGCCCCGGTCCCGTGCAGGATGAGGCTGTCTCACACGTTCCCCGTATCACCTGAACGGTTTTCAGGATATCGGTATCGTCAATCTCAAAAATAGAGCGATGATCCGGGTGAGCAGGCCATCCCGGTCAGCCCGTCTGGCCAGGGGAAGTCATGTGCGCGGTGGCGCATAGAAGCGGAAGCGAAACCCTGCCTCCTCGAGTACCCGTGCACCGTCCGGATCGAGATCCCGTCGTGCAGCATGGACGATGCTGTTGAGGATGTTAGTCTGGCGGAGCACGTCATACTCCCCGGACGGGGTCTCGTTTAAGAACTCGAGCAGCTCGTTCACCTGTTTGAGCACGTCGCCGGATGCGACCAGGTTGAGCCGGTTCAGCGTATGGGCAAGGCGTCGCTTGGCCATATCAAGCTTGTAGGCATCCGCACCGGCAACGTTCAGGTCGGTCACGGCATGGAAGAGTTCTTCGTAGACTTTCAATCGGTACCTGCTGCGGACCAGGGCGAGCTCCCGGCTCTCTGCAAAGAGATAGGACATGCAGAGCGCAGCGATCACCACGATTACACCAATCGTCACAACTATCCAGTATTCGAGCACGGTTTCCCCCTCACTGGAAGTTTCATCTGGGAGGTACATAAACTTTCGTTAATCTGGCCGTGAAGGAGAGCGGCATACCCCTTGAGGGGGAGAACCGGGCGAGGGGGGTCACGGGGTTTCCGGATGGATCAGGGTTGCAGCGGGAGGCGCTCCTGGGTCGTGAACGGCCGGATACGCAGGATCTCGCGGGCTGCGGTGGCTACTGCAGGGACCAATGCCTGAGGAGTATATACACCGAGACGCCACTGGCCCCGACGCGTCTCGTTTAATGTGGTCACGAGCGGGGAGATCTCCTCGAGCCCGATCGCCCGGTGCCGGTTCCTGACCACCACGTGGATGGACATGGCCTGCGGGAACACCGGGATGTCCAGCAGAACTTCGTGGGGCGGGACCCCGGCAGCATCGGCAATCTCTGTCGTGATGGTGCGCTGCTCTCCGGGCGTCGGGTGCCGTGCGAGCAGGGCGGCACTGACCTGCTCCTTTCCCACGTAGACCGCCCGCTTGTAGAGCGTTCGTGCATAGATCTGCTCCATGAGGACCCGTGCCACCTCTGACGGGGAGTGGAGGAGGCTGTACATGCAGCCGGCATCGTCGAGCCGCATGAAGGCGACAGGGTCGGCACCGGGCTTTCGTTTCAGGTGGGCGTGGACGGCCGCCGAGAACATCATCTCCGCAATCCGGCTGACATGGTGAAAATAGACCGCAGGCCGCATCAGGGTCCGGGCGATCAGGAGCGACTCGGCGGCATTGATCCCCCCCTCCCCCAGGACGACCTGCCCGTCCGCGATCAGGGTGTTCCTGATCAGCCGGTGGGCATCAACGGTCCCGTACGGCACCCCGGTATAGTGTGCATCGCGCAGGAGGTAGTCCATCCTGTCGACGTCCAGTTCCCCATGGATGATCCCGGAGAGCGGGTCGTTCCCGGTGAGGACCGCGCAGACCTCGTCCGTGCTGATCGCGTGGCGCTCCAGGGTTTGCACTATTCCCGGATCCTCGAGCAGCCATGACGGGTCATAGTGCGGTTTCCCGCACAGCTCTTCCATGACGGACTCGATCGCATGGGAGAAGGGGCCGTGTCCTATGTCATGGATGAGCGCGGCGGCAGACACGAGGTCACGCCCCTCCCGGGTGAGCTGGAGCTGGCGTGCCATGACATCGGCAAGGTGGAGGGTGCCAAGCGAGTGCTCGAACCGGGTGTGGTGTGCACCGGGATACACGAGGTACGAGAAGCCAAGCTGGCGGATGTAGCGGAGCCGCTGGAGCGCCGGAGAATCGAGGATATCGAGTGCAGGGGATGCGACCTCAATGTACCCGTGCACCGGGTCCTTGATAATCTTCATGGGGTGACCTAAACAGTCTTTTGATCCTGCAGATAAAGGTATTCTGTGATGATCACCTTTCTCTCCGGGGGGACCGGGACGCCGAAACTGGTCCGGGGGGCACGGGAGCACCTGCCGGACAAGGAGATTGCCGTGGTCGTGAACACGGCAGAAGACATCTGGATCTCCGGAAACCACCTCTCCCCTGATATCGACACGCTCCTGTACCTCTTCTCCGGCAGCCTCAATACCGATACCTGGTGGGGCGTTCGCGGGGATACCTTCCGGACCCACGAGGAATTGCTGACCCTCGGGGTCGACGAGTACATCGGTATCGGCGATGCTGATCGTGCCCTCCATATCGCGAGGGGGGACCTGCTCCGGAACGGGAGTTCGCTCACGGAGGCGACTTCCACCCTCTGCTCCCGGCTCGGGATCGCTGCCCGCATCCTCCCCATGACCGACGAGGAGGTGGCTACCCTGATCAGGACGGACAGCGGGACGATCCATTTCCAGGAGTACTGGGTGAAGCACCGGGGGAAACTCCCGATCCGGGAGGTCATCCGGTACTCCCCGACCGGCCCCTCGGCAACCGGGGAGGTGCTCCAGGCGATCCGGGATGCGGACCTGGTCGTCATCGGGCCGAGCAACCCGGTGACGAGCATCCTCCCCATCCTGGAATGTGCGGGGGTCATTCCTGCCCTGATGGACCAGTTCGTGATCGCGGTGAGCCCGTTCATCGGCGATGCACCGATCAGCGGCCCGGCCGGTGCCCTGATGAGAGCCCGCGGGCTTGCTCCCGATTCTGCGGCAACCTTCTCCCTGTACCGGGAGTTCTGTGACCTCTTTGTCCAGGACATCCGGGATCCCATCGATGTCCCAGGGAGCCTCCGGTGCGACACCCTCATGACCAGTGGAGAGAAGAGTGCGGCCCTGGCCGGATCGCTCATCGCTGCAGTGCGCGGAAGATAACCCTGCTTTTTCCGGGTATCCGGCAGGGAACCTGCTGCTCCTGCACCCGCACTGCATGCCTGGCACCCGCATGAGTCCCCCCTCTGCACACGGTGACGACCCGGGGGATCATGCTTCCCTGATGCCTGAAAAGAATGTGCGGAAAAGCCGGCCGGCTGATCGGTATCCCCCGGGAAAGCCTGGCAGGATACGGAGGCTCACCCTGCGGGGAGGAGCGTGAAGGTTGCGGTCTCCAGGAACGCCGGGACCGTTATCCCTGAGATGACGACCTGGTATTCATCGGGCGCAAACCCGGTCGTATCGAGCTCGTACCGCAGGATGTTCGCACACCCGGAAGGTCCCTCTTCAACCACGACAACCGCTGAGATGCCGGAGAACCAGGAACCGTCGCGCTTGTCTGTCGGGCCAAACGAGCGTGAATACACCTCGATCAGGACCTCGTTTCCGGGTGCGAGGTTGGTGGAGACAGAGATCAGGATCTGGTCGCCGGCACGGCAGGTGCCGCCAGGAAAGAGCCAGAGTTCTCCTCCCTGCGGTTCCCGGGCAGGGGCCAGGGATGTGTCTGCGGGGCTGGCGATGATCTCCGGAGATGCCTCCGGGATCGCTCCGGGGCTTTCTGTCAGGGCGGGGCGCGGGTCGGAGGCAGGCTCCTGCACACAACCGGAGAGGAGGATCACGACAACCACCACACTGCAGAGGAGAACACGCATATTCATCCCAGAGAGCTGGTGCCCTTGACCATATGAACCCTGGTCCGGCAGTACACGGTATAAATAGGACCCGGCATAATATGTTTCTCGCACAGAGCAGGAGTATCAGTCGTGTGTCCTGCCCAGGGGAGCCGGGATCATGTCCATACCAAAGGCTGAACTTCGCGAAGAGGTCATCGTTGCGCTCAACACACGGTTTCCTGCACTGCGGAAACTGTACGGTATAAAGAAGATTGGGATCTTCGGCTCTTTTGCCCGGGGCGATGAGCACCAGGCGAGCGATGTGGACATCCAGGTCGAGTTCGAACAGGGGAGTGAGACGTACCGGAACTACATCGGGCTTGCCCTCTACCTCGAGGAACTCCTCGGCCACAGGGTGGATCTTGTCACTACCCGGGTGCTCGAAGGGTACCTCCACGCCGATGTGGATGCAGACCATGCCGAACGGAACCGCGACCGTGTCTATATCACCCGGATGCTCGATGAGTGTGTCTTTCTCCTCCAGAGAAAAAGGGACTCCGCATTCCGCGAGTTCTCGCGGGATGAACTCCTGAAACGGGCCGCGATCCGGTCACTCGAGATCATCGGGGACGGGGCAGCCCGGACATCCGACCGGACGAAAGCATCCTACCCCGGGATTCCCTGGAAGGAGCTTGCCGGGATGAAAGACCGGCTGGCCGGCATGTATTTTTCGCCGGACTGGGTGCTGGTCTGGGACATCCTGCAAAACGAGATCCCGGTGCTGGAACCACGGCTCCGGTCCCTTGCAGGCTCGTTGTAGGGGAAGCGGTCCGTTCATTTTCCTGATTGCGGGCAGACAGAATCCAGCAGTCTCCCCGCATCCCCATGGATGTGCAATCCCCTTTTTGTTCTGCCACTCCTGGTTCCTGAAACGGCTGGAAGTCCGGCACGCACTGTTCTGGCGCGATACTGTGGTTCCTGCCTCCAAAACCAGTCTCTGCCATTCCCTGACAGAACCGGCAGATACTCATCCCTGGTCCTGCATACCGAGGTCACCCGGCCACACCGGATATGCTCAGCAGTTCGGAAAACGGGGGCATGAAGATGGTGCAGTATCCGGCCACTCTGCCTGGAACAGGACCCGCTGCTGTCTTCGCACCGGCAGTAAAAAATGGGCTCTTTGCTGTTTCGGGTGGGTAAATC
>DUGL01000058.1:14207-18384 GCA_013331415.1 Methanoregulaceae archaeon
CCCCCGTACCCGATAGCTGCCTCAATAATGAACGGATGGCCGGAGAATACGAAAACCCGATCGTGTCCTGGCCCTCCCCCTGCAGGGTGAGGATCCCCACCCCCTGACAGGGGTCGGCGCGACGCCTCGTCGGGTCGCTCATGGGCAGGGCGGTTCAAATGACTGCATATGAGAGCAAAATTAATCCTCGAGCTTACCCACTCACTTTGACGAAGAGGGCAAAAAGGAGATTATCTCCCCACGCCCATAGCTTACCGGTTTATATGCGGATTCCCATACAGGAGGTAACCCCTGAGACCGGTCAGGCCGAGGTGATCGGCTGGGTCCACGAAGTGCGGGACCTCGGGGGCCTCACCTTCTTTCTCATACGGGACCGGACCGGGATTTTACAGGTAACCGTTCCGAAGAAAAAAGTGAGTGCGGAAGTGCTGTCAGCGATAAAAGAGACCTCCCGCGAATCGATTGTCAGGGTCAGCGGGGTTGTCAAGGCGATTGACAAGGCCCCGGGAGGCAGGGAACTGGTACCGGACACGTTCGAGCTGGTATGCCGGTGCGCAAGCCCGCTCCCGCTCGATGTTGTCGAGAAGGTGCCCGCCGATCTCGATACCCGGCTTGACGCCCGGTTCCTCGATGCACGCAGGCCCCGGGTGACTGCCGTCTTCCAGGTCCGGAGCCAGGCAACAAAAGCGGTCTGCGACTACCTCTTCTCCCGTGGATTTCTCACGATCACCACGCCGAAGGTGGTCGCAGCAGCCACCGAGGGAGGGACGGAACTCTTCCCTATCGCCTATTTTGAGAAGGAGGCGTTCCTGAACCAGAGCCCCCAGCTCTACAAGCAGATGATGATGGGTGCCGGCTTCGAGAAGGTCTTTGAGATCGGACCGATCTTCCGGGCCGAGGAGCACAATACCACCAAGCACCTCAACGAAGCCACCTCGATCGATGTCGAGGTCTCCTTTGCCGACCACCACGAGGTGATGCGGCTCCTCGAGGACCTGGTCGTCCATGTCTACCGGTCGGTGCAGGAGACGTGTGCCGGTCCGCTCGATGCGCTGGAGATCCGGGAGCTCGCGATACCGGAAGCTCCCTTCGACCGTCTCCCCTATGCCGATGCTATCGGGATAGCTGCAAAGGCCACCGGGGAGCCGATCCAGTATGGTGACGATATCGGGACTGTTGCAGAGAAGGCGATCGGGGAGCACATGGGGGCCCACTACTTTATCACCGACTGGCCGACGGCAATCAAGCCCTACTACGCGATGCCATACGAGGACGACCCCTCGGTCTGCAAGGCCTTCGACCTGATGCACCCGCGGATGGAGCTCTCCTCCGGGTCGCAGCGGGTCCACCAGCACGACCTCCTGGTACACCAGATACAATCCAAGGGACTCTCCCCTGAAAGTTTCGCGTTCTACCTGACCCCGTTCCTGTACGGCATGCCTCCCCATGCAGGGTGGGGACTCGGCGCAGAGCGCCTGATCATGACGATGCTGGGGCTCGGAAACATCAGGGAAGCGGTTCTCTTCCCGCGGGACCGGCACCGGCTGACACCATGAACGGTCTCTTTTCCGGCATCACCCTCCCGACCACGGTGGTCGGGAGCTATCCCGTGGTGAGGGGGCAGGGACTTTCCGGACTCCTTGACCCGTACCGGGCGGCAGTCAGGACCGCGGTTGCCGACCAGCTCGCAGCAGGCATCGATATCATCTCGGACGGACAGGTCCGGGGTGACATGGTGAAGGCGTTCACCTCACGGCTCCCGGGCATCAGGGGAACCGAGGTGATAGGGACAATCTCCCCGCCATCGGGACCCATCACCGTCGGGGATACCCGGTACGCCCTGTCCCAGGCACCCCTGGTGAAGGGGATCCTCACCGGGCCGACAACGCTCTCGTTTGCGCTCCGGATCGCGACCCCGGTCTACCGCGACCGCGGGGAGCTTGCGATCGACCTCGCCCGCGTCCTTGCCGGGGAGGCGGCTTCCCTTGCAGCGGCAGGGGCCGCGATCATCCAGGTCGATGAACCGATCCTCTCGACCGGTGCCGCTGACATCCATCGGGCCCGGGACGCCCTGGGGGTGCTCACGAGGGATCTCCCGGTCCCGGTCTGCCTCCATGTATGCGGTGATCTCACCCCGGTCATTGACGAACTGATCGCGATGCCGGTCAGCATTCTGGATTTTGAATTCGCCCATGCAGCGGAAAACCTTGCCCTCTGCCGGGACCGGGCGTTTGGTGGGAAGATGGTCGGGTTCGGGTGTGTCGACTCGGCAGACCCGGTCGCAGAGCCGGTCGGGACGATCCGGAGCAGGATAGAGGAGGGGCTCTCGGTGTTTGATCCCGGGCAGCTCCTGATCGATCCCGACTGCGGGCTCCGCATGCTCCCGCGTGATACCGCGTTTTTGAAACTCTCCCGGATGGTGGAAGCGGTCAGGGAGATCAGAGAAGAGCTCTGATGCTGCTCATACCACCCGCGAGGTGGTGGAGAGCTCGATCCCTTTCTCGGTGATATTGTAGGGGATCAGCCGTTTTGGGACCTGCGTCTGCCGGAGCTTGTGGACTGCGAGCTGGCGCTCGACCTCAGTCACGAATGTCACGACTTTCAGTTCCAGCACCACATCGGCAATACGGAAGATCCGGTTCTCCTCTTCAGGCTTGTGTATACCGTTGTACAGGAGGAAGAGGATGGTGCTGTTTTTCGCGACAGCCTCTTTTTTCGCGGACAGGAGCGTGCGCAGCGCTTCATCAATCCCGTTGGTGAGGATAACTGACGAGAGTGAATCGACAACAACCCGGAGTCCGGAATAGTGCGGGGGGAACTCAGAAGGGGGCAGGGTTCTGGCATCAACCATCCCCTCCTCGATCTCGCCATCGATCATCAGGTAGCTGCCTCCTCCTTCCTCCACTTTCCAGAACTGGCGTGCAAGGTGATCGATCCCCGAGAGCGGGGAGCCGAGCACGAGAACGACCGCTCCCCCGGGGTACCCGCCATTGATCACCGCATCAAGCCCGATAACCCCGGTCGGCTGCTTGTTGTTTGCTGTCAGGAAAGGCGACCCCCCAGTCTACCCTAATGTCATCGGTTCCCTATAATAAGCCTTCGCCGCCCTCATCCGGGCAATACGCCTCCTGGAGCGCGCGTCTCACGAGTTTCCAACCCTGCACCCGGGGGAGTGCATCCACCACCACGATCCTGCGGGGAACCTTGTAGCCGGCCATGCGATCCCTGCAGAAGGCGATCAGCTCCCGGGGGTCAGACAGGGCATGTTCCCGGACCACCACGGCAGCAACAGGGACCTCCCCCCTCCTCTCATCCGGGCACCCGAAGACCGCTGCGTCCTGCACAGCGGGATGTCCCAGGATGCTGTTCTCAACTTCCGTGGGATAGATCTTCCAGCCCGACATGATGATCATGTCCTTTTTGCGGTCCGTCACGATGAGGACCCCGCGGTCATCCAGGTGCCCGATATCCCCTGACAGAAACCACCCGTCCGGAAGAAAACTCTCCGCCGTTGCCACCGGCATGTTCCAGTATCCCTTCGCTACCGATGGCCCCCGGAGTGCGATCTCCCCCTCATCCCCGGGGGAAAGGGTACGGCCGGGATCTCCCGGGTCAACGATCTTCACCTCCGTGTAGCCTGCCGGGAATCCGACACTCCGGAAACCCCGGGTCAGGTCGGGCCGACCGGGAATGGTGATGGTCCCGGTCCCGATAACCACGGTCTCCGAGAGGCCGTATGCGTTGGCGACAGGGATGGCATACCGCCGGTCAAACGCCTCCCAGACTGCAGGGAGGAGTGGTCCGCCGCCGCTGATCATGACCCGGACGGTTTCGAGGGCATCTTCTGCACCTGCCGGTGCGGTGCAGAGCGAATGGATGACCGGGGGCATACCCGAAAGGACCGTGATCCGGTACTCCCTGCAGAGGGCGAGGTATCGATCAAGGCTGAAGCGCTCCATGATCACCCACGTGCCTCCCGCCCGCAGGACGGCAAGCCCCCAGCTCACCCCGACGTGGCCCATAGGGTAGATTCCGAGATACCGGTCATCCCCGGTCAGGGCGAGGGCATCCCGCTCGGCCTCGAGTGCCGCCATCCAGTTCCCGTGGGTGAGCATGGCCCCCTTGGGTTTCCCGGTCGTCCCGGCAGTGTACTGGATCTGGCAGAGGTCATCGAAGG
>DUGL01000029.1 GCA_013331415.1 Methanoregulaceae archaeon
CTGGTAGGTACAGGATCGAACTCCCGCGATCCATTCCTGAACCTGATAGTTCTTGCCCTGAACTCTCCGTGGCAGTATCCGGGAGACGTCCGGGTGAAAAAGGAGAGAGAATACTACTGGTGGTTCACCAGGACTATCTCGATACTGGATACATTTGTCTTTCCGCTGTCAGTGTCGATCATCTCGGTTGAGGTGATGATCTCTTTCTTGCTCACATTCTCAAGAAAACGGTTCAGGGCAATCTCTGCCGTATCTACGGCCCGTGATATCGCTTTCCCTCTCGCTTTGATGGCGACTTCTGATGCTCCATTATTGAACTGGGTAACTACGGCGAGCACGTAGTTCATGACCGGCTTGTTTCCGACGAATACTGTGTTGTCTTTAAGCATGGATACCACGTCAGAGGTACTTTCTCGAACAGATCAGTTCAGCGTTCAGTACTGATGCACCAGCGGCGCCACGGATGGTGTTATGCCCCATGGCAATGAACCGGATCCCCTCCCTGATTCGGCCAACCGATACGGTCATCCCGTTGCAGCGGTTACGGTCGAGCCGTGGCTGCGGACGATCCGGTTCATCCATGTAGTGTATCGACTCCTTCGGTTGGGTGGGAAGCCCGCTTATGGGGGGAGTATACCGGATATACGCCTCTTTCACCTTCTCTACCGGCTCTCTGACATCAGCCCAGATCGCCATGGTGTGACCATCGAGGACAGGGACCCGGTGACAGCTTGCGCTCACCTGGAAGGGAGCGGGCCGAATCGATCCATTCTCGTACTTTCCCATAATCTTGAGTGTCTCCATCTCCATCTTCTGCTCTTCCTGGCCGATGTAGGGGATAACGTTGTCATAGATCCCCATGGCAGGGACTCCTTCAAACCCTGCACCAGAGACCGCCTGCATGGTCGCGACACGGATGTCGGTGAACCCGAATCCACATAACGGCGCGAGTGCGAGAGTCATAATGATGGTTGAGCAGTTGGGATTCGTCACGATGAATCCATCCCTGCCCCGATCGCGCTGGAGATCGATGAGGGCGAGATGGTCCGGGTTCACCTCCGGGACGACCAGCGGGACATCCGGCTCCATCCGGTGTGAACTCGCATTGCTGCAGACAGCAAGCCCCGCCCCGGCACAGGCGAGCTCAACATCCTTTGCGATCTCAGCAGGGAGCGCAGAGAAGACGATGTCCACGTCTTTTAAGCTGGAGACGCTGGTCGGGCTCACCAGGACATCCCCGATGGTCTCGGGGAAGGGTACGTCAAGCCGCCACTTGACGACATCACGATACCGTTTCCCCGCGCTGCGCTCCGAAGCCGTCAGCGTCGTCAGTCTGAACCAGGGATGATCAGCAAGGAGCTGCACAAACCGCTGTCCTACAGCTCCCGTGGCACCGAGCACTCCGACATTGATCATAGGTAAGAGTAATGAGTCCGTCGGAGTTATTAAAACGTTTGATTTTATTCCTGGTGAATTGCCTCAGAGGGGCATACGTCGATACAGGAGCCGCAGTCAACGCAGAGCTCGGCATCCACATGTGCTTTCTCACTGTTCATGGTGATTGCTGCAGCAGGACACTCATCAACGCAGGTCTCGCATCCGGTACATTTCTCTTTGTCAACAACAGCTGTCATAGTACTACCTTACCCGTTTTTTTTGGAAAAAGGAAATAGATTTCTATCTGGTACCTGCAGGAATTTATCCGAGCGAGAGCACATCGGTCATGCCATAGATACCCGGTTTCTTCCCGGGCACCCACCGGGCCGCCTTCAGGGCACCATGGGCAAAGACCGTCCGGTCGTATGCCCGATGCGAGAGCTGGATGGTCTCGAAATTGCCCGAGAAGAGCACGGCATGGTCGCCCACGATATCACCGCCGCGGATCACATGCACGCCGATCTCCCTGCCCCGCTCCATCATCCCCTCCCTGCCGTACTTCTTCTCCCGCGCACCGAGCTCGTGATCCAGGATATCGAGAATGGTCTTTGCCGTCCCGCTGGGTGCATCCTTCTTGTACCGGTGATGGGCCTCGATCACCTCAACATCGTACTCGGGCAGCATGCGTGCTGCTTCGCGCAGGAGTTTCCAGAAGATGTTCACCCCGATAGAAAAGTTACTCGAGATGACGGCCGGGATCCGCCCTTCGATCGCGGTTTTCATCTCATTACGTTGCTCAGGGGTAAACCCTGTCGTCCCTACGATGACTGCCGTGCCGCATTCCGCAGCAGCCCTGACATGGTTCACCGATGCGCCAGGGGCAGTGAAATCGATCAGGATATCCGGTTTCACGGTGGAGAGGAGCGTATGTATCCCGGAAGCTTCCGTGACCTCTACCCCGAAGAATGTTCCTCCGCGGAGGTCAATTCCGCCCACGAGTTCCATATCCGGCGCTTCGTTCACGAGCCTCCCGACCGTTCCGCCCATACGGCCGAGCGCACCGCAGACCACGACCTTAATCATAGCAGGTGAGGACCTCCCGCAGCTGCGCAGTCTTTGTGGCATCCAGTTCATCGAGCGGCAACCTGACCGGGCCTGCCGCCATTCCCCTGAGTTCCACGGCCTTCTTGACCGGGATGGGATTGGTATCGATGAACATGGACCGGAACAGCGGTGAGAGCTCGTAGTGGAGATCGAGCGCCGTCTCAAAGTCGCCCTCGCAGAATGCCTCGAACATGGCCACCATCCTGGCAGGCTCGATATTCGCAGCGACCGAGATGACACCGCTGCCCCCCAGCGCAAGGATGGGGAAGGTGAGATTGTCATCGCCCGAGATGACCGTGAAATCCTGGTCGAGTGTCCCCTCAATGATTCGCGATATCTGGGTAACATCACCGGATGCTTCCTTGATGCCCACAATGCTCGGATGGTGTGCGAGCTCGATCACGAGGTCAGGACTCAGGTTCTGTCCGGTCCGCCCCGGGACATTGTAGACAATGACCGGGATATCGATGTCGGCAAGGATCGTGTAATGCTTGATCAGCCCTGACCGGTTGGGCTTGTTGTAGTACGGGCTGATAACCAGCACGCCGTCCGCCCCAAGATCCTTGGCCGCCTGTGTGAACCGGACGGCCTCGGCAGTGTTGTTTGAACCAGTTCCGGCGATGACCGGGACCCTGCCGTTGACAGCGTTGATAGCTGCATCTATGACCTTTTCGTGTTCCTCGAATGAGAGCGTTGCTGATTCCCCGGTGGAGCCGCACGGGACGATACCGTGGACGCCGTTTTCTATCAGAAATTCAATGTTGGACACAAGACCATCGATATCGAGGTCCATCGCATGATTTCGTTGAAAAGGGGTGATGACTGCCGGAAGAACTCCCTCGAACATACAAGAGGGTTATTCTAGTGTCTTCCCGTATTTATTTTTCTGGTAACGTACCCGGCTACCCGGTTCCGTACCCGCTTGCTCTCGATTGTCGTCACTTCGCTCACGATCTGTTTGTTTTCATCAAAATCCTGTGAAAACCGGGGTCCGTAGCTGGACAGCAGCTCGATCCCGAGCGCCTTGATATAGGTCGGCTTGATTCCCATGTTCATTTCACCAATTGTTCTTAAATCATGGACCATGCAGGCATAAAAATATATGGCACCGGCCATCCGTACCCGGTTCAGGTCGAGGCACTCCGCCCGGTGGTGCGCATCCGGGTGCTGACCTTCATAATGATAGCTGCAACATCCGATGGATTCTCACAAAGGATGCGCACCATGGGCTCTTTTCCGACCGCCCCACGGTCGAATATCACGTCCGGGACACCTGACCGGCAGCAGGAGGCCACACCCCAGTCCATGGTGCGGATACCCGGGGGTTCGCGCTCCCGGTCAAACGAGCAGATCTCGAGGAGCATGCCTTCGAGGATCTCAATGATTTGGGGGGAATACCGGATGTTTCCTGCGGAGCGCATTGCAGGATCAAATTTCATTGCCGTCAGCACGACCCGTGCAACGTGGTCGCTTGCACGAAAAGCAACCTGACCGACGGGGTGTATCCGCCCTTCCAGCAGCACCACACGCCCCTGCACAGCGGCAACATCGTCGTTTGTCCGTGCACCGGGCAGTGCAAAAGCAAGGTTGGTCCCCACCTCAGGGATCAGGCCCGGGTCCATGAAGCGCGTGAGCTGTTCAACGGCTGCCGAGAGCCCGGCGAGCACCTCTTCACGCAGTTCCCTGCTCATGGCAATCACCCGTTGGCGGGACTCGCATAAATCTCTTGTCCGGATTCCCCGTGGAGCATCAACCAGGGGTCGTTCGCAGGAATCCGGGAAAGAACAATAAGCGCAAACATCCTACAGATATCCATATGGCATCCAGAGAAAAAGCCATGGATCCCCGGCTCGTGGATATCGGTGTCGCCGTGGTCGGGTTTGGAGCGTTCCTCGTGCTCATTGTCATGCTGCCCGCATTCCTCAACGAGGCCGTGGCGTATCTCACCGCGATTATTGCTTTTGTCATTGTATTGAGTGCTGCCGGGTGGAAAATCAATCAGAATGCGGCGGTATAGGCTCTCTCTTCTCCCCCTTTCTCTTTTTCAACCGGTAGTAATTGAGCGGGTGGTTCACCTTGCCGCAGAAACTATCGCTCCTGATGCAGAGCCCGGATGTTCGCATCGCGGGACAGGACGGCGCAGTATAGTCGGTGCCACCCCTCCCTGCGATATGCTCGACCTGGTACTGGGTCTTTGAGATGTCAAAGTCAGGAGCCCTGCAGTAGAGTTCGATGATCTGAGCCGGGCCCATCCCGATGTTGGTGAGGAATGCGGTGAGGGCAAACCGGCCGGTATGCGGGATGTTGGTTCCCGCGCTCAGGGCCCCGATCAGCGCCTGCATGCA
>DUGL01000010.1:0-728 GCA_013331415.1 Methanoregulaceae archaeon
TCAAGACCATCCGGCCTGACGGGATGGTCATCGAAGACCTCTCCCCCCGCCTTGCCGCGGTGAAAGGCGCGGGCGGAGAACTGCAGGGGTTCGAGAACATCGAACTCCTCAGTAAGCGGACCGTCTCCTCATGGACAGCAGAGATCCCGGTGATCAAACGCGACTATCCCGGAAAGGTTCTCATCGCCAGCATCATGGGGACACCGGACCCGGAAGACTGGGCTGCTCTTGCCCGGCAGGTTGGAGCGGCCGGTGCGGATGCCATCGAGATGAATGTCTCGTGCCCGCACGGGATGCCCGAGCAGGGTGTCGGCGCCGCAATAGGGCAGAATCCGTCGATGGTCCGCGAGCTTACCCGTGCCGTATGCAAAGCGGTGGATATCCCGGTGATCGTTAAACTCACCCCGAACGTGACCGATATCGTCCCGGTTGCCCGTGCCGCAGAGGCCGGCGGTGCAGCGATGATCTCGGCGATCAATACCATCCAGTGCCTCTCCGGGATTGATATCCATTCCTTTGAACCCCTCCCGTCAGTCGGCGGTTTTTCGTCATACGGGGGGTATTCGGGGCCCGCGGTAAAACCTGTCGGGCTCCGGGTCGTCTCCCAGATCGCGTCGTCGGTCTCCCTCCCGGTGATCGGGATCGGGGGGGTTTCCCGGTGGGAGGACGCCGTTGAATACCTCCTTGCCGGTGCTTCTGCCGTGCAGGTCTGCACCGCGGTGATGTGG
>DUGL01000010.1:799-4186 GCA_013331415.1 Methanoregulaceae archaeon
CTTGGCACTCCTGCGGCCTGTACCGCATGCGGCCGGTGCGTGATCGCCTGCAGGGACGGGGGATACCATGCCCTCTCCCTCCACGAGGGGACCCTCGTCATCGACCGGGCCCGGTGTGATGGGTGCTCCCTCTGTGCCCATGTCTGCCCTGAAGGGGCCATCACCCTCACCAGGGAGACCGGGAACGGATAGGCCTGTTCCCGATGGGGACTCGCTGCCCTGTGCCCAGCGTCCGTTCCTCCACTCCCCATCCCACCCGTCTGCAGGGTCCGGCCGGTGTGACACGGTATTCCCAGTCCACCCCGGAAAACTCTTTTACCCGGTTGATGCACCCTTCACCACGAGGAAGTCATCTCGCTCCGGTTACCCTGCCTCCCTGCAGGGTACTGCAGGGAGAAGGTTACCCTATTTATTACCTTGAAAGAGCATTTTCCTTATGTCATCGTCTCCGTGGAACAGGTACCTCGTTCAGACAACGGTCTTTCTTGCAGCGGTGCTCCTGGCAGCCGGATGCCTCTCACCCGTGCCATCCCCCGGTGCGCCACCCCCGTCACCGCTCGGAAACCTGACCTTTTATACCGAGGAGATGGCCCCGTACAACTACGTGGAGGAGGGGGCCCTCCAGGGAATAGCCGTCGATATGCTCGAGGTGATCACGGAAGAGATGGGGGAGAAGGTGACCCGGGACCAGGTCCGCGTCGTTCCCTGGACCGAGGGGTACCAGGAGGCGCTCACCGGGAACAACACGGTCCTCTTCACCATGGCACGGCTGCCCTGGCGGGAACACTCCTTCAAGTGGGCCGGCCCGGTCTATGCCTACACGAACGTCCTTTTTGCACGGCAGGATCGGGATATTGTCATCACCGGCCCCGGGGATTTGGAGGGATACCGGATCGGGGTCATCGTCGATGATGCCGCTGCCCAGGAGCTCCTCGCCTTCGGCATAGACCCGGACCAGCTCGTCTATGAGACCGAGGTGCCGGAGATAATCCGGAAGACCAGCAGCGGCGAGATCGACCTCTGGGGTTACACCGAGGCCGCAGGCAGGTACTTTGCCCGGCAGGAGACCGGGAATTTCTATGCGTTCAAAGTCGTCTATACCTTCCCGGACTGGGAGGGCTACTATGCGTTCAGCACGGATGTCCCGGATTCGACCGTCCAGGCCTTCCAGCAGGCCCTTGATGACCTCAGGGAGGATCGGGACGCCGGGGGCATCAGCACGTACGAGCGGGTCGTCGGCCGACACATCCCGGCGGTCGGCCTCGCGAATCTCAACTACCTGACCGAAGAGTGGGCCCCCTACAACTACCAGGAGGACGGGGTTCCCGCCGGCATCTCCGTCGATGTCCTCGAAGCGGTCTTCCAGACCATCGGGGTGAACCGGACACGATCTGATGTCCGGATCGTTCCCCTGGCGGACGGTTTCCGGGCCGTGCAACAGGATGGAAGCACCGTCCTCTTCTCCATCGTCCGTACCCCTGAGCGTGAACCGCTCTACCAGTGGGCCGGGCCGTTCACGAAAGCACGATTCGTCCTCTTTGCCCCGGTGAGCAGGGAGATAATCATCACGTCTCCCGCGGACCTGGACCAGTATCGGATCGGAGCGGTACGGGACTCTGTGGAGAACACCCTCCTCACCCGCCTGGGGGTGAATGCATCGCTTATCATCACGGAAGCCACCCCACGGGAGGTCCTCGCCCTGCTGGAGGACGGGCAGATCGACCTGTGGGCGACCGGGGACCTCGCCGGGCGACACCAGATGACCACGACTGCAGTGGATCCCAACCTGTACGAGATCGTGTATACCCTGGGCGAGAACGACTTCTCCTTCATCTTCAGCAGGGATGTTCCCGAACCGCTGGTCACCGCCTTCCAGTATGCGCTCGACGCGGTGATCAACCAGGAGGATGCCGCGGGGATCAGCGAGTACGAGCGGATCATCAACCGGTATTCCGGGGTCGGTTCCCTACCCTGAAAATACCGCGTGCACCAGGCAGGTGAACGAATCGTTGCAGGGTAGTTACGCTCACCCGGGGTATCGGCGCACTGGTCGTGCCCGGGAGCACGACCGGTTGTCCGGTGGACCGGGGATACACCCTGTTCACCCTGTCATTTCACTTTCAGCACCATCAGGGTGATATCATCGAACTGGGGCCGGGTACCGGCAAACGCGGTGACATCACGGACGATAGCGTCGATGATCCCGGTTGCCGGAAGATCCCGGGATGCTGAGACCAGGGCAGAGAGCCGATCGAGACCGTACTCCTGGTCCTGGTCATCGGTCGCCTCGGTCACCCCGTCCGTGTAGAGGACGAGCACGTCGCCTGGAGACAACTGCACCTCCACGGACTCCAGGTCCACCTCGTCGATCACCCCGAGGGCTATCCCCCGCGCCTTCAGGAGCGTGACCCGCTCGCTGCCCGAGCCGAGGAGCAGCGGGGGATTGTGGCCGGCATTCACAAAGGTCAGGGTCTTCTTCCGGCTGTCGAGGATGGCGTAGAAGAGGGTGACGAACATGCTGGTCGAGGCGTCCAGGCAGATGGAACGGTTGGCCTCCCGGATGGAGGTGACCGGGTCCGGGTTCCGGGTCGCACTGGCCCGGATCAGGGTCCGCGAGAGGGCCATAAACAGGGCTGCCGGGACGCCCTTCCCCGAGACATCCGCGATCACGAGCCCCCAGCTCGCCTCGCCGACCGGGATAAAGTCATAGAAGTCGCCCCCCACCTCGGCCGCAGGGAGGTTCGCCCCCTCCAGGTCCATCCCCGGGATCCGGGGCGCAGCATCGGGGAGGAAACTCTGCTGGATCCCCCGCGCTATCTCCAGTTCCTTCTGGATACGCTCTCTCTCGGCGGTAGTGATACGGAGGGTGCGGATATGCTCTTTTAAGTCCGCGGCCATGCGGTTGAACGATCGTCCCAGGTCCTCGAACTCGTCGCCGGTATGCACCTCCACGGCATAGTCCAGGTCCCCCTGGCCGATCGCCTCCGATCCCCGTTTGAGCTCTTCCAGGGGACGGGTGAGGAACCCGGAGAAGATGAGGGTGAGCACGATCACCGCTGCGAGGAGGATCACGAATGCCCCGATGAAGATCGTGCGCATGGTCTCCTGCTGCCGGGTGATATGGATGGCCGTGTCTGCCGAGGCGTCGAGGATGCTCTCCCGTGTGGCCAGGGCCGGGGCGATCACCTCGTCGACCGGGATCACCACCCCGACACTCCAGTTCACGCTCTTTACGGGTGCGTACGCGATGAACCGGTCGCCGTCCTCGAAGCTGACCCTGCCAACCCCCTCCCTGCCGGCTACCATCTCCCGTGCGACTGCCACAAGGTCCGGGTTGCTGCTCGCAAGCAGGTTCTCGGTGACGAATGACTCATCCCAGCGCATGTC
>DUGL01000010.1:4228-4559 GCA_013331415.1 Methanoregulaceae archaeon
TCCGCCCCGACCACCCAGAGCCAGCCCCGCCCGGGATCAGCGACCGGCTTTGAGCAGGTCATCATCAGCCCGTGGCCCAGCAGGTCGATATAGGGCTCGGACCAGGTCAGGCCCCCGCGATCCTTCGCATCCGTGAACCATCCCCTCAGCCGGGGATCGAACGAGGCATCCATCCCGGTGAACCAGGGATAGATGAACGACATCCCGCTCGCCGTGCCAACGTAGACCGCAGCGAGGTTGGGATCTGCAGAAAAGACGGGGATGAAGATATCATCCATCATCCCGGCTGCATTCCGCTCGTCAACAGGTATATCCTGCTCCACGCCGGGTG
>DUGL01000161.1:0-4202 GCA_013331415.1 Methanoregulaceae archaeon
TCGGATGTCGTCAGCTCGACTTCATAGGGGTTCTCCCGGGCAACGCCGAGGTAGCAGGTGCTGTTGGTGGAGATCGATCGCATGCCGAGCTCATCGAGGAGGAGCCTGGCGGTGTTCTCCAGATCGTCCAGGTTGTAGCGGTGGATGGTCACCCGGGACGTGACCGGCACACCCGCATCCTGGAGCGTCCGCAGTCCCCGCATCGCACCTTCAAAGGAGCCCGGGCCCCGCAGGGTGTCATGCACCTCAGGGCAGGACCCGTCGACCGAAACCTGCACGTGATCGCACCGGCCGGTGGATGCGATGTACCCGGCTATCTCGGGGCCGATGAGCCCCCCGTTCGAGAGGATCGAGAACCGCATCCGGTTCTCTACCACGGCATCGATGATCTCCGGCAGATCCTCACGTATAAAGGGTTCACCACCGCCGATACAGACATTCATCACCGCACAGTCGCCAAGCTCTTTGCAAAAAGCAGCCCATTCTTCCGCAGGGAGCTCGGTCCTGGTATCAGTCGGGCTGGTCCGCTGGAAACAGTACTTGCACCGGAGATTGCACCGGGAGGTGATATCCAGGTCCATGCTTTTAGGGGACCGCATCAGTCTTCGCTCTTCACCCATGGCAAACCAGGTCTCCGGGACGGTACATGTCCTCCTGATACCTTTTTTCCTCACCATATATAACCGATGCGTACCTGACAGATGAACCAGTTTGCCGTGCAATTGTCGCAGATGGCTGCCATGGGATTGAGACAACGCTGGAAGAGGGACGAAGGCATGGAATTCAGTTTGAACCGCCTACCATGGCGGGGATGTTGGTTGGATAGAATATATGAATCATCCCATAGTCCATGTAACTCATGAAAAGTTAAATGGGTCGACACTTGTCGGAGATGTAAATTCTCATATTAGTGTTATCTGACATGACATGCGAGAAACCACGATTAATCGATCTCAGTCAGGCGAATGACAAAGGATTTGGCAATGGTCCATGCGAACTCAGTAGTGGGGCCTTAGGCTGCGTTGTCGGGTCGATGGCGGGTTTTTGCGATGGATAGTTTGGTGGATTTTCTGGGCCACCCCCCCAAAATTTTCTCCCAAAGTAACAGCAAACTTTACAATATCGTCCTTGTCCGGCCACGTGGCTTCGATGTTAGCAATCGCGAGAGTCCGCCAGCCAGAGACCGATGACCCGTGGGATCTTCTCATTCAAACCCATTTCTTTCGCCACCAGCACACAGTTACTTCCTGATACCGTCTTTCACACTCGTCCTAACCTGGACCCCCAAACTCAGAGCCAGGGTCATCCCTTTCCGTTCCCGATGCAGTCTGCGAGTGAGTGAACAAATTCCTCGTATGAAAATTTTTTCGCCCGTTGTTTTGCCTGTTCTGCCATTTGACGCCACGACCTCTCGTCCTCCATCATCTCCCGGGAGAAATACCTGAGTTCTCCGGGTGTATTCCAGAGATAACCGCTCCTCCCGTCTTCAATGATCTCGGCCGGCCCTCCTCCATTGAAGGCTATGGGCACGGCGCCAAAGGCCATCGCCTCAACAAGAGATATCCCGAAGTGTTCGGCCTTCCAGGGCTCTCTGGAGAGGTCCGCCCCGTACCCGGCCGCATGCCAGTATATCCTGCTCTGTGCAAGCAGGCTGTTGAGCGTATCCCTGTCCACTGAGGGATGAAACTCGATCGGATATCCGCACGCCTTCTCCTCAAGCATTGCCATATATTCCCGCGAGGATGCAGAATACGACTGGTACCCGATTAACAGGAGTTTCCACCCGTCAGCAAGGCCCGATTCGACGAGGTCGATGAATGCTTCGATCAATACGTCCTGCCTCTTGGGATTGATGGTGACAGAAAACCGCCCGATGCTCGTTATCCAGTTCTGCTTCCTGTGGTGGTCCATGCCCTCAGGGACATGGGGGGGCGGATAAACGACGCATGAACCGGTATCCCAGTATTCCCGTATCCATCGCTTCGTGTACGCTGAAATCGCCAGCACAAGACGGTAGTCGGAGAGAAAACCGTGGCGATTGTCACCGGCCCAGGAATTGCCGGTCTGGCTGCGGGGCATGCGGAAAGGGAACATGCAGTAGTAGATGTTCAGTCTCCCCCGGGCAGGATGGTCGCTCTGGAAGGCGGTATTGAGGAAGATGTCATACCAGCGTGACTCGTCGGAGATGAGGTGCTTCAGGGCATTATCCTGTGTTTTTGGGATCAACGGGGTCACAATACGGAATGTTTCCGGGGTTATCCCGAAATATTTTCGGATTATGGGAGAATAGGTCATTTTTATAAGTTTTTCCTGGTTTGGAGATGAGATGGGAAATATGAGATCGACAGATGCCCCCGGAAAAATTTCGGCTAGTCCCCTCGCGGTCTGGATTGCCAGGATATCCGCACCCCGGATTTCCCTGATGGGGAGTCCGGCAAAGACCCCGATCTTTTTCACGTCCATCCCAGCCCTCCCAAGAGTGTGCCTCGATATCCCCATCCACAATCACTCACCCGACTCCCTCCCTGAAGCCCGGTCCTGGTGCCACTCCGGCTTCTATGCTGAAACCAGTACCTGCACCTGAGATTGCACCGGGTGGTTATAACCAGGTACATGCTTTTCATGGACCGCATCTCTCTCCGCTCTTCAGCAACAGTGCACCGGATCTCAGGGATACCCCAAAGATCCTGATACCCGTCATATTCTATCACATATAACCGGTCAATGCCACATGGTTCTATCGGCTTATCAGGTGATTCCCTGAATCATTTCCGGGAAGTATTACGGAAGACAGAGAGGAGACCTGCTCATTCACTTTGAGGGTCCAGCAAGTATTCTTTGTGGGGAAAATCAATAACAATAAATACAGGATACAAGAGTATTGGTTATGAGCTATCAGAAGCCGGAACTCATTGACCTCTCGGATGCAGCCATGGGATATGGAAATTATACCTGTGGGGATGGATCAGCTGCAACATACTGCGGACCCAATGGTATGGGAGCCTCAGGAATGGATGGATGTCAAAATGGCATAGGTGTTTGGGTAACATAAATGACCATAAATTCGCCACTTTTTAATGGTTGGCTCTGATTCTTCTTCCTCACCCTGTTTCGTCTGGTCCGGTCCACCGGCGGCTTTTTTACCCTTCGGGTTACCAGACCCTCTCTTAAAAAAAGTAAAAATTGTGCTCAATTCTGGTGAACTTGGATCCCATACCCACATGAGGGGTACAACAATCGTCCCGTGTCACACTCATGAGATAATTCATTCAGGCTTTTCAGATTTTTCACGAGGGGATTATCAGAGAACTGCTGCGTCAAACTGACCATGTATTTGGTTGGGAGAACGATCACTCCGTGCCCAATAACCATGGTCTCCACCACCACCCGGTGCTTCCGCACCCCTCCTTACAGACTCACCCTGGCACAGACTTCGCCCCACGGCCAGGTGCACAACCAGGACACAGACTGCCGGAGCCCCGCTGTAGAGGTACCCCGCTCAAAAAGCCGGCGGGCAAGGAATCTTCATCCGGTTGATGCCCACTGCTGGTGCCCGAAGCATTCTGCACAGGTGCAGCCAATACCCGAAAAGGTCAAACTCCCTGGATCTCCTTCCGATGAACATTCCCTGGTAAGCACTTTCTGTCATCATCGTTGAAAGATCTGGTGGACCAGTATTGTTGCAGCTCGTAGTTGTCTTCCTGTTTTCTTAAGGGATGACAGAGTCGTTTCTATACATCGACTACAACAGATCCCCGGTCATTGCTCCAAGGGCAGGACCAAGAAAAGGAGGGGAGCCTGCTCCGGACAGCGGTGAGATGAGAGGCCCCTGGCAGCAAGACCAGCCTCTCAGATGATACCAGGCGGCTTTCAGGCACTGCTGACGACCTCCATGAGATGATGAAAGCAGCCCGTCTCTTCCAGCTGACCGAGGGGAATCTCAAGCGGGATTACATCAGAGCACGATTCAGGATCAAACCTGGCAGAGAAAAGATAATCCAGGAGTTCTCGCTCGACCAGCCTGATGAGCCCATCTGCACTACTGTTACTCTTCGGATGGGAACAAGACCTGATGAGACCTGGCCACTACCGATGACACATCTCCTGGAGCTGGCCACGGCTGTTCCGCCCCCCTCCTGCATCACCCTCGATAAGAGGTGACTCAGGGCAGATCCCCGTTCCGCTCCTCCCCTCTACAGGCA
>DUGL01000161.1:4273-6341 GCA_013331415.1 Methanoregulaceae archaeon
CTTTTCGCATGGAGGCGCCACTGGCCTGGACTGCAGACTGGTAGAGGCGGGTTGCTGCCTCACCTTTCCCGATCGAAGCCCCGCAATCCACATCCCCGTGCTCAAGGAACCATATCCCGGTGACCGGGACGGCATACCCGGTATCCCAGGTCCCGTCATGTATGTCCCGCATGAGGAAGTCGCTCCAGGTGGGGAGGGGATGGGCAGAGTATACACCCTGCACGGGGACCAGAAGGACGGCATCGTCACACAGGGCATGCCAGGGCGGGGGGATACGGGTCGCACAGGTGGATTTCCCGGTCCCCCCGGGTGCAGCGATCAGGATGGCATGACCCGCGTTCTCGAGCAGCGCTGCATGGACGGGTATACCTCCCCGGGGCCAGACCGCGAGGTACAGGGACTGGACGGCGAGCATCATCCTCACGATATCCTCCTTTTTATCACTCCGGTCATACGGTACGATACCGGTGATGATATCGGTCCCGTCCGTCCTCGCATGGATGCTCTGCCATTGTGAATACGAAGAGACCCACCCATCCCCGGGCGAATCCTGGCGCCCCTTCTCCTGGAAACAGAATCGCCATGACGGCCCGGAATCCTGCGATGCTGCCTCTTCAAGCGTGAGTATCGAGGCAAAGTGTTCGAGCCAGTCTTCGAGGCCGGGATCGGCTTCCAGTCTCCACTCCTGACCATTTTTCAGTCCAAGATGATAGCGCGTGGCCGTCACGGTGATCTCCTCCCCTTTGCTGATGGAGGGGTAAAATACCGGTTTTTCAGGCGGTGTACCATGATCGTTACCCATTGGCGGAGGTGACTGATACGGTCATCCACCGACCCGGACCCCCCGATCTGGTCGGTGAGAAAGATGATATGGATGACGGAGAGGAGTGCTTCCCGGGCTGAGGGGGCCTGCCGGACGGCCTCGATGATGTGGCGCTCTGTCCGCTCGGCAACGGCAACCAGGTGACTGAACCGCTCATCCGCTCCCGGTTCCATCTCCGGCCAGAACCCCGGATCCGTGTATGGCGCACCGGGGTCAAACCAGAACGCCGCTTCCCGGCAGGCCTGCCTGACCGCAGCGAGGAGGACGCCCCCTGATGTCCTCCGGAAGACCTCGTCCCACATCCTGTTCACCGTCAGGAAGCGGCAGATAGCGCTGATATCAGCGATCCACGAGAGCCGGAGCATCGTGCTGTGGCCGATACAGAGGTGCGTCGCAGCATAGATGAAGGCATCCGGGACATCGAGCGTGACAAATGACCCCGAGGTGGTGCGGACCTCCACAACCCGGCCGAGCATATCCTCCAGGCAGGGTATCACCTCGCCGGGGAGGTAGAGGAGCCGCCAATGGACCTCGATTGCGAGGACGCCCCTGCGGTCGGGGGGGAGGAGCGCAGTATGGTGAAAGACATGCGGTGAAAGGGCATGCGAATCCACGTGCGGGTGGTACCCTGCGGCCTGGAGCAGGGTGATCACCTCCCGCACCTGATCGGGGCGCACCAGGATATCGATATCGCTCCCGGTACGCAGCCCCGGGAACGGGTACACGAGGTGCGCAAGGGCAGGCCCCTTCAGGACAACCGGCTCGATACCGGCGTTTTTGAGGAGTGCACAGGATGTGACAACCTGGTGGTCTGTCCGGAGTGCCCGGATGCTTGCCCCCTGGTAGAGCTCCTTCATCCGGTCCCTGACCCATTGCGGGGGAAGCGATTCTTCCGGGATATCCCGCGCAACGTACCAGAGGAGCGGGATGATGTAATGGGGACCGAGGGAATGCAACCACCTGTTCCAGGTTGCCTCGTTGCTTGCAGGGACGGGAACCGGCTTCTCCCGCAGGAGGGAGATGGTCCACCAGAGGAGTTCGTCAGGGAGGGACAGCAGTTCCCGCCCGGAACCGGTGGTTTCGGATCCGGGATACAACGCTTCCAGGCCAGCCCGGATCTGCATCGAATCCTGCACAACAGGTCCGGCCGCTCCCATCTATACATCTCCCGGGAGATCGAACAAAGAATCGGGGAGTGCTGTGCTGTCCAGGAACAACCGGCAGGGGGGGATGATCGTCCATCCC
>DUGL01000158.1 GCA_013331415.1 Methanoregulaceae archaeon
TCGGGGTATGCGGAGTTTGCCGAGCAGATAGGCTATACCCTCCATAACGATGTACACATCATGTCAAACGGGATGCGTGTAAAACTGGAATGAGGAAATGAGGTGTGAATGATGGATCTGAACCAGTACCTTGACCAGTCTGCTGAACAGGTTGACAAACTCATCTATCGCTATTTCGGGGAATCATGCGGGGAGCTCGCAACGGCGAGTGCACACCTGCTCCTTGCCGGAGGGAAACGCCTCCGGCCGATCCTGCTCATCCTCTCTGCCGATGCGATCAGGAAGGGGAGCTCGATCGATGCGATACCTGCAGCGCTTGCGCTCGAGCTGACGCATAGTTTCACACTCATCCATGACGACATCATGGACGGTGACGCAGTCCGGCGGGGGGTCCCGACCGTCCATACCAGGTGGGATATGCCGACGGCTATCCTTGCCGGGGATGTCCTGTTTGCGAGTGCATTTGAGTTCATCGCCATGGCGGATGCACCCGACAATGCGAAGGTCAGGGCGATCTCGATGCTTGGCCGGACCTGTGTTCAGATCTGCGAGGGTCAGCACCTTGATATGTCATTTGAAACAGAGGAGGACGTCACCGAAGGACAGTACCTCACGATGGTNNGGAGGAAACCCTGCACATACTGACGCTCTCTACCATTTCGGGCGCGCGATAGGGATGGCGTTCCAGATCCAGGATGATATCATCGATCTTTTCGCATCCCCTGAAGTGAGCGGAAAGGACCGTGCATCTGACCTGCGCGAGGGGAAAAAGACCCTGATCTCCATCAAAGCCCGCGGGAAAGGGTTCGACCTTTCCGCATATCGCCGGGACCTGTCCGATACCGAGGTCGATGAGGTGATCGCACGCCTGGAATCACTCGGCGTCATCAGGGAGGTCCGGGATACGGCACGGGATCTCATCAGGAACGGGAAGAAGCGGATCAGCATCCTCCCCGACAGCGAGGAGAAACAACTGCTCATGGACCTTGCCGATCACTTCCTTGTCCGGAGCTCCTGACGATGGCAGAGGACCTCCGGCGCGCCCTGTTCATCTTTGCCCTCCAGAATGCCGTCAGGCACAAGAGTCTCCCGAAAGCAGGGGCCGTGATCGGCATGGTCATGGGGAATCACCCGGAGTTCCGGTCCCGTGCAAAGGAAGCGGCTGTGCTCATGGACGAGGTGCTTGCCCGGGTTGCTGACCTGACACCGGCTGAACGCGAAGAGCAGCTTGCTGTGCTTGCCCCGGAGCTGGTTGAAGAACTGGGAAAGCCGCGGGTCCACGTAAAGGCCCTTCCCCCCCTTGAACGGTCTGAAAACGGGGTTGTCATGCGGTTTGCCCCCAATCCGAGCGGACCCCTGCACCTTGGCCATGCACGGGCGGCCGTCCTGAATGACGCGTACGTGCAGCGCTATGGCGGGAAGTACATCCTCCGGATCGAAGATACCGATCCCAAGAGGGTTGACCCGGAAGCATACCGGATGGTGGTTGAGGATATCGAGTGGCTTGGCCTCGCGATCCACGAGGTCGTATACCAGAGTGACCGGTTCGATCTCTACTACAAATACGCAAAGGACCTGATCGAGCGCGGGGGTGCCTACATCTGCACCTGTGAGAATGAGCAGTTCAGGGAGTTGAAGCAGCAGAAGACTGCCTGCCCCTGCCGCCCCCTCTCTCTCGAAGAGAACCTTGCGCTCTGGGAAAAGATGCTTGCCGGGGAGTTCTACGAGGGCGAGGCATCGGTCAGGGTCAGGACCGATCTTGACCACCCCGACCCGGCAATGCGGGATTTTCCCGCTTTTCGTATCCTCCACCAGCCCCTTCACCCGAGGATCGAAGCCACCGTCTACCCGCTGATGAATTTCTCAGTGGCAGTCGATGATCACCTGCTCGGAGTGACGCACGTTATCCGGGGGAAAGATCACATCGCAAACACCCGGCGCCAGCGCTATATCTACGATTACTTTGGCTGGGAGATCCCGGTGTACCGGCACTACGGGAGGATGGGTATAGAAGGCGTCGTCCTCTCCACCTCCCAGATGCGGCAGGGCATCGGGTCCGGCGAGTTCCTGGGCTGGGATGATATACGCCTCGGCACCCTCCGTGCGCTTGCACGGCGGGGGATCACGCCGATGGCCGTCCGTCAGGCAGTTCTGGATATCGGTATCGGGGAGACGGACATCTCGTTCTCCTGGGATAATTTGTATGCAGCAAACCGGGATATCGTGGATCCGGTTGCAAACCGGTATTTCTTTGTGCCCGAGCCCATAGCCGTTCTGGTCAATGGCGCCCCGCACCAGACTGCCCATGCGCTCCTCCACCCGAATGAGCCGGCCCGCGGGACCCGTGAGCTCCCCTTCACCGGTTCTGTCTTCCTCCCCCGGGAGGAGCTCGGGAAAGATCCCCCCCTGCTCCGTCTCAAAGATCTCTTCAATTGTACGGTCACTTCTGACCATGGCACGTATCTCCTGTCCTATGCAGGTGACGATCTCGCCGACGCACGGAATGCAAAAGCCCCCATTATCCAGTGGCTGCCGGTCGACTGCGCCGTACCCTGCCTCCTGCGCAAACCAGAGGGAGACGTCGCAGGTGTCTGTGAACCGGGCGTGGTACGGGAATTGGGATCCGTTGTGCAGTTTGAACGGGCCGGGTTTGCCCGTATCGATGATACCGCGGGCGACCGGATACTGGCGTACTTCACCCACCGGTAAAGGCAGGGGCCAGGCCTCGTTTTGTCTGCCGGATGAACGAAAGTTCAGGGGTAGGAGATCCGGGTAATATGCGTATCCGGTTGGATACCCGTCGGATCCTGTCGCACTCCTGCGTTTTCTGAAAGCAAGATAGGCTGAAGCTTCCCGTGACCTTCTCCCAAAGGACCGGGATGACATGCCCTTCCCAGCAGATCGTATCCGGGCCGCCCCCTCGCTTACTCGCTTTCCTGGAAGAGAAAGGGACTAATATCTCTGCATTGTACTATTCAGTACAGGTGAATCAGACCAGCATGGTCACAAAATTCAAGAGGTACTGGCAGATCACGGATGTCCTGATCAAGTACGGTTTTGGATCGGCGGTTCAGAAGCTCTTTCCCGGCACGTACAGGTTTCGCCGTTGCAAGGAGTGCCCGATAGAATCGGTCACGTCCATATACCAGCAGATGAGAATGGCGATCGAGGAGCTCGGCCCGACATTCATGAAATTCGGGCAGATCCTCTCGACCCGGCAGGATCTGCTCCCCCATCAGCTTATTGAGGAATTAAAAATCCTCCAGGACCAGACTGTACCCCTCCCGTTCTCTGAGATAAAAAAAGTCATCTCTGCCGAATGCCCTGATCACGAGAACATTTTTACCACGATCGAAGAGATCCCCCTGGCATCCGCCTCCATTGCCCAGGTTCACCGCGGCACTCTGAAAGACGGGACGCAGGTGGTCCTCAAGGTCCAGCGTCCGGGCATCAGGGAAATTATCGAGACCGATATCCTCATCCTCGAATCATTCGCGGCACGACTCGAGAATTACTATCCCCAGTACCGGGTCTACAATCCCCCGGGAATTGTGAAGGATTTTGCCAGCCAGGTCAGGCTGGAACTTGATTTTATCCATGACGGGAAGAATGCCGACCGTCTCCGGTTCAATATGCAGGATCTGGAAAAGATCCGGGTACCAAGAATATTCTGGGAGTACAGTACCCGTCACCTGCTGGTTATGGAGTATGCGCAAGGAGTGCGGATCGACCATGTCGATGCGATTCGGGGGTTCGGGGTTGACCCGCATGAGGTCGCTGACCGGGGGTTCTCTGCATACATGCAGCAGATCTTCGAAGACGGGTTCTTCCATGGCGACCCACACCCCGGCAACCTGCTCGTTGGCAGGGATGGCACGATCACCTTCCTTGATTTCGGAATTGTCGGGATAATCTATCCGGAGCGGCGATTCTACTTTATCCAGATCCTCATCGCGATGATCCAGCGTGATCCCGAACTCATGATCAAGGCATTCGAGCACATTGGAATCACTATCGAGGAGAGCGAGCGGGGCCTGCTGCGTGATGATCTCTACCGTATCATGCTTGACGCCGAAGGGGCAACGATCAGTGAATACAGCTTCGAAGATATGAGCCGGGGTCTCACTGATACGCTTCAGAAATACCGGATACGAATGCCACAGAACCTGATACTGATGCTCAAGGTCATTCTCATGGTACTTGATGTCGGAGTCACCCTCGATCCCGGGTTCAATTTCGGAGAGAAGGCAGAGCCGTATGTCCGAAAACTTGCCCGGCGTGAAACCCTCATCGACCAGATCCTGTACCGTGCGAGCCAAAGCTTCCTTGAAGCTGTGGACGGCGTTATCGAGATGCCCCGGGTGATCAACAAGACCCTCCGGCAGCTCTCCACGGGGACTATCAAGATTGATATCCTGGACTCGGATATCCTCCGGCTCCAGCAGTCACTTGACCGGACGAGTGACAAGATCCTGATCGGGCTTATCGTGGCAGGAGTTGTGGTCGGCTCCTCACTGGTCATCACGGTCGCTGAGGTCAGGATACCTGACTTTGTCTTTTACCTTGCTGCCCTTGCGTACGTCGTTGCGATTGTTATCGGCCTCTATACGATATATCACGTGATGTTTGGCTTAAAGAAGAAGAAAGGGGAATTTTAGCCTTTCTTCCTTCTCTCATGAATCGTGCTGGGTGCTGCTATTTTTCCGGGAAGGGTCTCAGCGCCGGCGGAGGTATCCCGCTGCTTATTCCGGGAAAGCAGAAAAAAATCAGTGGCTTTTTTCGTTACGGTATTATGTTTCACTCCTACAACAATCACCTGTGGAGGAGTATTCAAATGAGAAAAATCATTCAGGCGGAGCATCTTTCCTGAAGTACAAACGGCAGTGGCAGCTCCCTTCGTTTGCGATCTCATCCTCGTGATAGATGCAGGGGCAGATGATGGCTGCATCCTTCTCTGTATCGCCTGTCCGGAGCCGGCAGGGGCAGTATGCTTCGCCAAACTTTCTCTTGTTCCGGGCAAGCCCCCGGATGACCAGTTCAAGTTTCTTTACATCCGTATTCAGCATCCAGTGGTGCTTGGCTGCATACTGCTTTGCCCATTCGAGGATCTCTTCCTCCTCTTCCTCCATCAGCTGGTCACTCCCTTCGCACGCTCGATATAGGTGATCATGGATAAAAAGACCTTCTTTCCATCCTCAGATCCCAGGGCAGGCTCGGATGCCCGCTCCGGGTGCGGCATCATGGCAAGGACGTTTCCCGCAGGATTGAGCACACCGGTGACATGCTCCATGGCGCCATTGGGGTTGCTTTCCGGTGTCGAAACGCCGGCCGGATCACAGAACCGGAATGCAATCCGGCACTGTTCGTTCAGGTCGCGGAGTACCTCGGGGGGAGCAACGTACCGTCCTTCCTTGTGTGCTATCGGGATACGGATCACGTCGGCCTGCCGGTACTGTGAGGTGAAGGGGGATTGCGTGGTCTCAACCCGCAGGTGCACGCTTTTACAGATGAACTTGGGATAGGTGTTGATAGAGAAGACACCCGGCACAAGCCCCGTCTCCGCAAGGATCTGGGCCCCGTTGCAGATGCCGAGCACCAGCCTGCCAGACCGTGCATGCGCAATCACGTCCTGCATGATCGGTGTGCGGGCTGCGATCGCACCAGCCCGGAGGTAATCGCCGTACGAGAACCCCCCCGGGAGGATCACGGCATCATACTGCCGGGAGAGCCGGTCTTTGTACCAGACCAGATCGGTGTCCACACCGCAGATCGAAGAGAGTACGTACTGGGCGTCACGGTCACAGTTACTCCCTCCGAACTGGATGACGGCAAACCTCATTGGCGAACCTCGATCTCGTACCGGTGGATGACCGGATTTGCAAGCAGCCGCTCGCACATTGCCTTCGCGCTCTCTTCCGCCTCCTGCAGGTCTGCTGCATCGAACCGGACAATAAAGAGCTTTTTTGTATGGAGATCCTCGGTCGCAAAGCCGAGATTGCCAAGGGCATGCCGGATCGCCGTAGCTTCCGGGTCGAGCATCCCCTCCTTCAGCCCGATGGTTATTGTTGCACGAAACATCATGTCTTTTCCCCCCTGTCCAGGGATCGCTCGGTCACCTGCCGGTACACCTCGAGAACATCGCCCTTGTCAAAGCGGTATACATCCTTGTCAAGCGATGCCCCACTCCCGGCATCCCAGAGACGCATCGAGTCCATGCTGATCTCGTCTCCGATGACCATAGTACCGTTATCCCTGCCGAACTCTATCTTGAAATCCACGAGCGTGATCCCGCGTTCGGCGAAGAAGCGCGAGAGCACGATATTTGTTTTCAGTGCAATCTCCTTTATCAGGGAGAGCTCTTCAGCGGTAACGATCTTCAGGGCAAGGATAATGTCATCGTTGAGCATCGGGTCATGGCGTGCATCGTCCTTGTAATCGATCACGATTACCGGGGGATCGAGCGGGGTCCCTTCCTCTATCGGGTAGTTCCTTACCATGGATCCTGCTGCGATATTTCGCACGATCACCTCGAGAGGCACCATCTCCAGTTCCCGGACAAGCATACTGCACTCATCGATCAGCCGGATAAAATGCGTCCTGATCTGGTGCTCTTCCAGGAGAGTGAACAACCGTGCGGATACCTGTGCATTGTAGCTCCCCTTCCGGGTGAGTACATCCTTTTTCACCCCGTCGAACGCGGTGATGTCGTCCCGGAACCGGACGAGCAGCTCACCGGCTCTCCCGGTGGGGTAGAGGGACTTAGCCTTTCCGGAGTAGACCGGGGTGTCCTGCGTCATGGTGTTTTGCGCGCTCCTGCTATATGTTGTTCCAGTCTCCTAATAAGTGGTTCCAAACGGGGGTGGTACCACCCTTTCGCGATGAACTGCGGGTAGATGCAGAGCCGTTCCCGGAGGGGGGAATCCCCCGCGATATCCTGCAGGCGGTCAAGTTCCGGCCATGGGTGGCCCGGGTTGACGTAATCGATCGTGAGGGGGGATATCCCGCCGAGGTCATCCACCCCGCACGGTATGAGCCGGTGCGCTTCGGCAAGGTTCGGCGGTATCTGGATGGCGACATCAGCCGGGAGGATATCCCGTGCCATCCTGATGACCCCGCACATCTCATCAAACCCGATTCCCGGCGCCCCTGCCATGGGCGTTCCCTCCTGTGCACAGAAGTTCTGGAGGATCACCTCCTGGATGTGACCGTACGTCCGGTGGAGGTCCCGGATCACCCCGAGCGATTCCTCCCGGTCTTCGCTGCTCTCGCCGATCCCCAGGAGGAGGCC
>DUGL01000206.1 GCA_013331415.1 Methanoregulaceae archaeon
CATTCGCCCCCAGGATAAAGAGGATGTTGAATATGTTGCTCCCCACGATGTTTCCGACCGAGATCGCCGGGCTGTTCTTCATGAGGGCGACAACGGACGTGGCAAGCTCGGGGAGCGAGGTGCCTACCGCGACAAGGGAGATCCCGATGACATAAGGCGGGATGGAGAAGAGCTCCGCCATCCCGACCGCTGCCGTGATGAGGAGATGTGATCCGAGGACAACAGCGAGGAGGCCGGCAATGGTCTGGAACAGCGGGTATCGCACCACGGGGGGCTCACTCCCGGTCTCTCCACGGGAATTTCTCTGGATGAAGAGGAGGATGCCGGCAAAGGAGAGGAGAAATGCGATCCCGGTGATCCAGTCGAGGACTCCCCGGAGAGAGAAGACGGCAAAGAGCAGGGTTGCGGCGAGCATCAGGAGCGAGTCTTTCAGAAACCGGGGTCGCAGGTGTACAGAGGTGGTGAGGGTTGGGCTGATCAGGACACAGAGGGCAAGGATCAGACCGATATTTGCAATGTTACTCCCGACGATGTTGGCAAGACCGATATCCGTATTTCCGGTAGAGAACGCTTCGGTGGTCACGAAGAATTCAGGGAGCGATGTTCCAAATGCAACAACGGTCAGGCCTATCGTGGTTGCCGATACCCCGAACCGGAACGCGAGGCCTTCCGCACCCCGTACGGCGACATCAGCCCCCTTGACCAGGAGGATCAGCCCGGCTGCGAAGAGGAGAAAAATGAGGATCATGCCTGATCCCATCTATTCGTATGCGTGAGGAGAAAATGATGCCGGACGAACGTGCGTATCCATCCCGGCCGGTTGGTTCAGCGGCGGGTGTGGGATCGTACCTCTCCGGTCCATAGCCCTGCATCTCATACCGCTTCCCGACAATGACGGAGGGTGTGCTCCAGCCAGGGCAGGCAGATCAGCCCGTGTGACGAGGGATCCGCCCCTGAGGATATATGCACATGGGCAGGGTACACGGTCCTGTCGTGTCAGGAGAAGATACGTGGATTTTTTATTCCAGGGACAGGTTCAGTTCCCGGCATCCAAGGTTCATGGAATTCCAGCAACCCGATACCACCCGGTTCTCCAGCCGCCAGCGCAAGAGCTCCCACCCGGGCGAAGTTCGGAAAAAAATCACCTGCTGCTCTTCGAGACACAAGCATAAAAATGAAAATGCCGGAGGCATCTTCATATTCCATGAGGATAAGGAGAATACGGGGATTATACGGACATCATCGCGAGGTCAACATCCTCTTCCTTGATGGTCTTTCGTCCTGCATGCATTGCAAGTTTGTTTGCTTCCCGGACGATTTTTCCAATGTAGTCTTCTGCCATTTCAACGAGAGCAACAGCGGCATCATTGCCGACACGCTGTGCTCCACTGTGCTTGGCAATCCGTATGACTGCCGCTATAGGTAAATCTGCCACCTTGATTACCTCAAAGAGAAGAGGTTGAAAGAGTATTTATAAATTCCCCTCGAATGCCCGGGTATCGCAGGAATAATCAGGGTGTATTCCGGAAAAGACGAAGGGAAAAGGCCCACGATCCGGGTGGACGTATCCGCCAGGCATCCAGGATAGTTTCCCTGGAGTGCGGGGAAAGATCGAGATGTGCCTCTGCAAAGGCGGGGATGCGTTCTCCTCCTGGCATACGCATTGCCCACCCGACAACCACTTCCCCTGATCATCCTCCCCCATCACCGCACCCATTACCCCCCCATAGGTGGAATTTATTGCCCCGGACCCTGCATTTCTCTGCATGGACCTGGTGGCAATTCTCATGTCGTTATCGCTGCCCATCCTCGCAGCAGTCATCGCCTTCATCCACATCCGGTGGCGGCATCTCGCCGGGTGGCGGGCGATCGGCGCCGTCCTGATGTGGCAGCTCGCTCTCGGTCTCGGTCTCGGGCTGATCATGGCCGGGCTCGGCCACCTCCTGGTACCGGACCAGGTCGCCGAAGGGATCGGCTGGGCTACCGGGAGCCCGTTCCAGCGCGAGGTCGGGATGTGGGATCTCGCCCTTGGCATCGTCGGCGTGCTCTGCCTGGTGTTCCGGGACGAGGGGTTCTGGACCGCGACCATCATCGGGACCGGTGTGTTCTACGTGGGAGCAGGGCTCGGCCACATGTACGAGCTCGTCGTCTTCGGGAACACGGCGCAGTATAACGCCGGACCCGTCATGTACCTGGACCTCTTCTACCCGCTCTTCCTCGCAATACTGCTGATCCTGTACCATGTGAAGAAGAAGGAAGCAGGGCAGCAGACCCTCGCTCTGAGGGGGGTATCCCCCTAAGTATTCACGGAGCCTCCATCATGCAGAAGTATACCCTCGCCTTTATGCTCATTGCAGGACTCCTCCTCGCTGCAGGGAGTGCTGCAGACTGCGGTTGCGGCACCATCGGCACGACTGATACCGGCACCACCACGATCATCGCCTGTGATTGTGCGAACAGCACCGGCAATAGCGGGAATACCCCCTGTCCCTGTGGCGCCTGCGGATGCCCGGACACCACTGGAGCAGGCACCCCCTGCACCTGCCTGGATGGTGCCTGCGGGTGCCCGGATTCCCCCGANNTTCACCGTGCACCTGCCCGCGTGACGATACAACGAATACCCCCTGCACCTGCATACCTGCGGGGTGTACCTGCCTGGACAACGTCTCCGGCACGATGAACGCGACCTGCGAGTGCCTGGATTCCCCCGATTCACCGTGCGCCTGTCCGCGTGACAATACAACGAATACCCCCTGCACCTGCATACCTGCGGGGTGTACCTGCCTGGACAACGTCTCCGGCACCACGACCTGCGGGTGCCCGGATTCCCCCGATTCACCGTGCGACTGCCCGGGCATCCCCGCTGCCGGCACATCCTGTGACTGCTCACCTGCCGGAGACGAAGCCCCCATCACCAGCCCGGAGATCGTCTGCGACAGTGCACCAGCTGGCGGGAACTGCACGTTCGGGACCTACAACAGCACGAACAGGACCTACGAGAACCACACGGTGTACTTCCGGAACAACTGCTCGCAGTCTATCTGGATCGCTGCGAACATGGGGCCGAACGGTCCCCCGTTCGTGCTGAACAATGCCACCCAGGGGCGGGGGTGCACCGGGTGCAGCTGCGCCGGACCGACCGATGCGGGCTGGGAGAATGGCGGGTGCTGCTGCCCGGCTATCTCCTGCACCCACCAGTCGTGCCCGAACTCGACCTGCTCCCTGGGGACAGCCCTCCCGAACGGGGGTGGCTTCGAGGTCCCTCCCGGCCTCCCTGTGAACTACACCGTCAGGGCAGATTCGGAATACGGCGGGAATGCAGCCCTCTTCCCGCGATACGGCTGCACCCTCTCGGCCGATGGCATGTACCTGGACTGTGACACCGGCACCTGCTTTGTCCAGGGCACACCCGGGACACCCCCGAGAGGAATCGTCCAGTGCGGGGGGGTGCCGCCGAATGGCCCCCCGGACGGGAGCCCCCAGCTCCCGACCACCAAGATGGAGATCTTCTTTGCTCCCACCGGCTGGCAGCAGACCGACAGCGACTTCTATGATGTCAGCCTCGCGGACGGGTACAACATCCCGGTCCGGATAGAACCGGTCCCGGGGACCTTCTGGACCGGCGGGACGGCGCACAACTGGTGCATCCCTGCAGGAGGGACCGCCGACCTGCTCGGGAAGATCCGGGAGCCGCAATACCATAACCTGAGCATGAAGATGCTCATCCTGAAGAGCAGCCGGCCGGTGGCTATCTGGAGCTCGTGCAGCTACGAGACCCAGGTGAACAAGACGGGTCCCGGCCAGGCGAACGCCACAACAACCCCCGGGCAGGGAGAGGGGATCTGGAACCTCTCCTGCTGCAAGGGGAACCATGCGACCGAGGCCACCTGCCCCATCGGGAACCTGCCCGCAGATCACCAGACCAGCCAGTTCTTCGGTGCCTTCTTTAACCATACCTACACCTACCCGTATGGCGATGACCAG
>DUGL01000056.1 GCA_013331415.1 Methanoregulaceae archaeon
GAGGAAAATGTAAGGCCCTGCTGGCGCTCGATCGGCCGAACGAATCTGTTGAAGCATGTCAGCGGGCATTGGAACTTGATCCCCGTGATACGGCAACCCGGGATCTCCTCAGCGATGCGATCTCTGCTGCGAGTGGATTGCGAACTGGCGTTGGCAACACCCCCCTACCCATGACAGTCTCCATAGACAGCACTTCCGCTGGAGCACGGTCAACGGCCACCATACCGGTAAAAGTAACAGGCGCGAGCAATCTTGCCCGGATGGAATTCATCGTCACGTATGATCCGTCTGTACTGAAGTTCTCGAATGGCAATATAGGCGAAGTGGCCCCGAATGGAATGGTATCGTTCACCAACCAGGATGCCGGATCGGTGAAGGTAGCTCTTGCTGATCCTGACGGTATATCGGGCAACGGGACGCTGGTGAAGTTGGTGTTTGATGTGGTCGGGTCAAGGGGAGCAATTTCTACCATGAACGTGAATGTAATCGGTGCGTGGACCAAAGATCTCACCGATGTCCGTACCACCACACAGGCTGGCACGGTAACCGTCAAGGCACCGGTCTCCGCGGTCACCGTGCTGCTCGGGGTCCTTGGAGCAGGTCTTATTGCTATGTTCCGGCGATCCCGGGATCGCTGATCTCCCCTGGTTCCAATGAAAATCACTTCGTAATTTTCATAATTTATGCCCGAAATCCTGAACGGAGTTCATAGGTGGTTACTATGAAAATGGCTCCGGCATTTTCATGCGCCGGGCCTGGTGCGAAATGCATCATTATTGTTTTCATTTTGTATGCATGCGTCCCGAAAGGGAATCATGTGGTTTTTTTATCTCCCTGCTGTTTTTGAGGGGATCACGGAAGAGACCTCGTCCTGTATCCTCCCGAAAAGAATTACTGAAACACGGACGTGCAACCCTGAAAATGCCACATTTCCCCCCATTCTCATAACCGGTCCCGGTATCCAGCCCTTGCGACCTCCCAGCGCCAGACAGGATATGCAGTCTCATCACCGGAAAGAGCCGGGATTGCATCTCATGGTTGCAGGACAACAATAACCAGGTTTCCCATCACATCCCGGAGAAGGGTAGGCGTTCAACCCTATTTTTGGCAGCAAATGTACCTTAAGGGAGGCCCCGGACCTCCCGTTGTTCATGAACAGCCGGTGTGTCCTGGCAGGACCGGGGATCTCCGGCACCCCACCTCATCACCCTGGAACAGCCTTTTCTTCCCCGACCTTCTTTGCGATGACCAGGTGAACCGTGCTCTCCCGGTGGTAATCGTCCCTGATCTGCCGTTCGCGGACAACCTCGAACCCGGCCGCTCTGAGCGCATCCCGGTACTCACGGGTCATGAATGGCTGCTCTCTCGTATAGCGCCCCGTTCCCTTCCCTGTTGATCCAAGGGACCAGAGCTGCCATTCAAGCTCGTGGTAGGGATCATCACTCTTTGCATCATCTGACTGTACATTGACAAAGAGCCCGCCGGAGTTGAGGGCCCCGGCAATCCGGGTGAGGAGGGCAGGGCTCTTTCCACCCGGATTGGACGATGAGAAGATGATGTCGTATCCGGTGCCGATATCATCGGTGAAGAAATTGCCGGAGATCGGAGAGACCCGCGATGCATGGTAGTTCCGGATCATCGTACGAGCGAGCGGCGTGACATGGGGGAGGTCAAAGACATACGCGGTGAGACCTGGGTTCACTGCCGCGAACGCGATGGCATAGAGACCATGTCCACCCCCGAGATCGAGCATGCGTTTCGCCGTCGCGAATTCAGGCATGGCGATGACCTCCCGGACGGTTCGCTGCAGCCGCCCGGTCAGGGCATTTTCGGCCATTGCCGGGAGAGAGAGGTCGCGGAAGAAGACCTCGCGATCGAATACCAGCGGACCATGGACGAGCCGTTCCGGGAGAGTGGCCCAGATTTTTTCAAGGAATACGGCATTCTTGTGGATATGCCCCTTCTGACAGTAGGGAGAGTCCGATACCATGAAGACAGAAGCAAGCGGGGTGTTCGTATACACCTCCCCCTCCCCTGAAACAAGGCCGATCTCGCAGAGGATAGAGAGCAGCGGGGAAAGGCTCCGTTCGTCAATGCCAAGCAGTGCGGCGAGGTCCAAAACAGTGCAGCCCCTCCCGTCGAGCTGGTCAAAGAGCCCGAGAACTCCTGCTGCATGGACCACAGCGAACCGTATCATGCCGTGCATCCCTTCATCGACCAGGGAAAAGAACTGGTCAGGGGATACATCAGGCTCCCGCAGAAAATCAATGGTCATCCTGCACCCTGCACCTACCCATGCCAGGATAGGTGCCGGAGATGCGTAAAACCTTTGGTGCTGCCTGCACGCGGCGGCTCTTCGCTGACATCTGCCGTATCGATCCTGAGGGGCCCCCTCCTGCCCCCGGCCTGAAGCCGCCTGCCCCCGGTGTCAAAAGGAATGATTAAATGATTTCCAATCGTTTTTATACTGAACATACCGTGGGAGTTTGAAGAGCTGATGAAGAGAAATATCAGAATCGAGGAGCTCCATCAGGTGCCCCTTGAACAGCAGGAGATCGAGCTGGTCGAGCGGAAGTGTCTCGGCCACCCGGACAGCCTTGCCGACGGGGTCGCCGAGTCGATCAGCCGTGCCCTCTCCATGGCATACCTTGAAGAGTGCGGCGCGATACTCCACCACAATACCGACCAGGGGGAGATCGTGGCCGGCGAATCGATCCCCAAATACGGGGGCGGGAAAGTGATGCGCCCCATCTACATGCTCATCGATGGGCGGGCGACCCGTGAGTTCGACGGGATCATGATCCCCACCGATGCCATCGCCGTTGAGACTGCGCGGAACTACTTCCGGGCAACACTTTCGAACCTCAACCTCGAGCGCGACATCATCATCGACTGCCGGCTGGGAACCGGGTCGACCGATCTCCGTGATGTTTTCAGGCCGTGCCAGGGTACAGCTCCCCGCGCAAACGACACGTCATTCGGGGTCGGCCACGCTCCGTTCTCCGAGACCGAGACGATCATCCGCGAGCTCTCGGACTCCATCGATACCTCGCTTCGTCCCCGATGCCCGGCAATCGGGCAGGACATCAAGATCATGGGGCTTCGTGACGGGGACACCATCACGCTCACGATCGCCTGTGCCATTGTGGACCGGTACTGCAGCGGACTCTCCCAGTACCTTGAATACAAGGAGGTCCTGCGGGAGCATGCCGAGGTGCTGGCCCGGAACTATACCCGGCGAAATGTCATCGTCCAGGTCAACACCGCAGATGATATCAACACCGGGAGTGTCTTCCTCACGGTCACCGGGACATCGGCCGAGATGGGTGACGACGGGTCGGTCGGCCGGGGGAACCGGTGCAACGGGTTGATCACGCCCAACCGCCCGATGAGCATGGAGGCGACCAGTGGAAAGAATCCGGTCAACCACATCGGGAAGATCTACAATATCCTCTCCACGCTCCTTGCCCAGGAATGTGCAAAGGATGTCGAGGGTATCGAGGAGATCTACATCCGGCTCCTCTCGCAGATAGGCCACCCGATAGACCAGCCGCTCGTGGCCGGCATCCAGGTCCTCCCGCGGCCCGGGGTCAGCCTCACTGAGATCGGCCGGGAGATCGAAGGAATAATCGATGCAGGACTGGCCGATGTCACCTGCATTACCGAGAAGATCATCCGTGGCGATGTCAAAACCTTCTGATCAGGACAGCGCAGGGCAGGAACCGTCTCCAGCCGGAACGTCTCACCTGGTGCGCCTTGCCATCCCGAACAAGGGACGGATTGCCGGGCCTGTCCTGGAACTGATGGAAAAAAGCGGGCTCCATCTCCTCGACCAGGGTGAACGCCGGCTGATATCCCGGACCCCTGACCCGCACATCGAGGTGCTCTTTGCCCGGCCGATCGATATCCCCGAGTACGTGGCGACCGGGGCTGCGGACCTCGGGATAACCGGCCGGGACATGGTCCGCGAACGGGAGGCGGCGATCGATGAACTCCTCGACCTCGGGTTTGGCGGTGCAACCCTCGTCATCGCGGTCAGGGAGGAATCTCAGTATACCACCGTTGCAGAACTTGCCGGAAAGAACATTGCCACCGAGTTTCCCGTGATTGCCACTGCCTTCTTCCGGGAACAGCAGGTCCCCGTAACTATCGTTCCTGTCGGTGGAGCCTGCGAGGTTGCCCCGTACCTTGGCATTGCCGATGCCATCCTCGACCTCGCGAGCTCGGGAAACACGCTCCGTTCAAACCGCCTGCGGGTTATCCACGAGGTCCTCACCACGAGCACGGTCCTCGTTGCGAACCGGAATGCCCGGGCATCCAAGGGGGAGAAGGTGGAGGAGATCGTGCTTGCACTCGAGAGTGTTATCCGGGCACGGGGCCAGTGCTACCTGATGATGAATGTCGAGCGGTCCTGCCTTACCGGGATCAGGGCCGTCCTCCCCGGCCTCTCCGGCCCGACCATCATGGAGGTCGCATCACGCGAGGACCTCGTTGCCGTCCACGCGGTCGTGAGCGAGGACCGGGTCTACCTCCTGATCAACCGGCTGAAACGGGCAGGCGCGAGGGATATCCTCGTGATGTCGATCGAGCGGATGATACGCTGATATGAGAGTCTTTCCTGCGGTGGATATCCTCGGCGGCCGTTGCGTCCAGCTGGTCCAGGGGAGGCGGGAGACCGCGACGGGATTCGGGCGGCCTATCGATTGCGCGGTGCGCTGGATACAGGCCGGCGCCCGCGAGCTCCATGTCGTCAACCTGGATGGCGCTTTCGGGGATGCATCTGCAAATGCCGGACTGATCCAGGAGATCATCAGGGAGACCGGCATTGAGATCCAGCTCGGCGGGGGCATCAGAACATTGTCCGATGCACGCGGGTGGCTGGAGGCCGGGGTCACCCGGGTGATCATCGGGACCCTTGCGGTTCAGGACCCCCGGGTGCTCATCACCCTTGCCGATACGTTTGGCCGGGACCGGATCATGGCCGGGGTAGACGCACGGCAGGGAAGGATCGCGGTTGAAGGGTGGGAGAAGAGCGGCGGCGATTATATCGAGGCAGCCCGGACGTTTGAAGAGATGGGTGCCGGGTCCCTCCTCTACACCAACGTCGATATTGAAGGACTCCAGCAGGGGATCCG
>DUGL01000065.1:0-7603 GCA_013331415.1 Methanoregulaceae archaeon
GTGGTGGTGGCCGGGGGGTCAAAGACCGATGACCGCTCCACCATGGAGCTGATCGAAGGGGCGATGCAGGGGGGTGCGGCCGGCATCTCGATCGGGAGAAATGCATTCCAGCATCGGCGTCCTGATCGGTTCGTGCGGGCCGCGGGCCTGATCGTGCACGAAGGAAAGACCGCAGATGAAGCATGTGAACTCCTGAGGGAATGATGATGATAGGAAAAGAGATCCGGATGGAGCGGATCATGAACAGGAACAACGGCCGATCCGTGATCGTACCCATGGACCATGGGTTCACACTCGGCCAGATAGATGGGCTGCTGGATATGACAGAAACTATCTCTGCCGTGAGCGAAGGCGGGGCAAATGCCATCGTGCTCCACAAGGGGATAGTCAAACGGGGACACCGGCGGCGCGGGCGGGACATCGGGCTGATTGTTCATCTCTCTGCGAGCACCTCGCTGAACCCTGACCCGAACGACAAGGTGCTCGTCTGTACTGTTGAGGAAGCGATCGCGCTCGGCGCAGATGCCGTCTCTATCCATATCAACCTCGGTGCTCCCAACGAGTCCAAGATGCTCGAGGAGGCTGCCAGGGTCGTCAAGGAGTGCCGCCGCTGGGGGATGCCGCTCCTCGTGATGATCTACCCGCGGGGAAAAGGAATCGACCCGTATGCCCCCGCTACCATCGGCCACTGTGTCCGGGTGGCCGAGGAGCTGGGTGCCGACCTGATCAAGACCAACTATACCGGGGACCCGGTAACGTTTGCAAAGATCGTGAAGGCCTGCTCGGTCCCGGTCTTCATCGCCGGCGGCGAGAAGACTGGTGACCGTGAGACGCTCATTGCCATCCGGGACTCGGTCAGGGCCGGGGGAGCAGGGGTCTGTGTCGGCAGGAATGCATTCCAGCGGGAGGATCCCAAATCCTTTGTCCAGGCACTCTGCCGGGTCGTGCATGACGATGTTGATCCGGACGAGGCACTGGCGGGGTGCCGATGAAAGAGTTCTGGGTGGATCTCCGTCCCTGGAAAAAGGAGCTCGCTACCGCCGCGATCGAGAGCGGGGCTGACGTGATTGCTGCAGAGTCTGCAGCACCAGTGCGGGCCCTCGGGAGGGTGACCGTGGCTGCGGACGACGGGGATCTTCGCTGGGGTTCCGATGTGTTCGAGGTTACCATAGAGGGTGGGCGGCAGGTCGCCGAGGCCGAGGCGCTCGCACGAAACGCGTACGTCATCGTGGAGACGGGAGACTGGCGGGTGATACCGCTCGAGAACCTTGTCGCGGTCTCCGATCGCATCATAGCCGTGGTGCGGAGTGTGGAAGAGGCAGAGGTAGCTCTCACGGTGCTGGAGAAGGGGGTCCGCGGGGTTCTCCTCAGGGATGCCGACCCTGCCCTGGTACGGAAGGTGGGAACCATGGTGAAGGCCGGGACCAGCTCGCTCGAGCTTGCGCCCTTCACCATCACCGCAATCCGTCCGATCGGCATGGGTGACCGGGTCTGCGTGGACACCGTCTCCCTGCTGGCTGAAGGGGAGGGTATTCTTGTCGGGAACACATCGTCAGCCCTCCTCCTCGTGCAGGCCGAGACGCTGGAGAACCCGTACGTGAACCCCCGCCCCTTCCGGGTCAATGCAGGTGCAGTCCACGCATACACCCTTGTGCCCGGAGGGAAGACTGCCTACCTGTCAGACCTGAAGGCCGGGGACCATGTACTCGCGATCACCCGTTCCGGTACGCTCCGGGATGCCGGGATCGGCCGGGTGAAGATCGAACAACGCCCGCTCCTGCTCGTTGAGGCAGAAGCAGGGGAGACCCGGGCGAGCCTGGTCCTCCAGAATGCCGAGACTGTACGCCTCGTCGGTGAGGACGGCGTCCCAATCTCGGTCGTGGCACTCGCACCGGGTGACCGGGTTCTCGGGCGAATCCAGCAGGCCGGGCGACATTTCGGGATCGCTGTACAGGAGCGGATCATAGAGAAATGAAGGACACCACTATCGCGATTATCGGGGGGACAGGGAAGATGGGGGCCCTGTTCTCCGCTGTCTTCGAACGGGCCGGGTTCGAGGTCAGGGTCTGCGGGAGGAGATCCTCTTCCCGGTGTCGGGAGATCATCGCCGAGAGCGGTATTGTGATGGTCTCCGTACCGATCCGGGATACCGTCCCGGTTATCCGTGAGCTCGCCCCGCTGCTCTGTGACGACCAGATCATCTGCGACCTCACCTCGCTGAAGATGGACCCTGTGGAGGCGATGCTTGCTTCCCGGGCATCGGTCATCGGCCTCCACCCGATGTTCGGTCCCACGGTCCGTTCCCTTGGCGGGCAGACCATCATCGCAACCCCTGCACGGGCCAGTCAGGAGACGCTCGACTCGTTTCTCGCCATCTTCGAGCGGGAGGGAGCCCGGATCACCTGCACGACCGCTGAAGAGCATGACCGGATGATGGCCGTCGTCCAGGGCCTGACCCACTGCATCACCCTCACGGTTGCAGAGACGATGCGCCGGCTGGAAATGACCCCGGAGGAGACCATGCCCTACCGGAGCCCGGTCTACCAGATAGAGATGGGGCTTGTCGGGCGGCTGCTCTCGCAGGACCCGGACCTGTACGGGGATATACTCATGCAAAACCCCTTTGTCCGGCCGGTCCTTGCAGCCTGCGAGGAGGCGATCGTGCATATCCGGCAGGTCATCGACGGGCAGGACACTGAAGCCTTCTGCACGCTCTTCTCTGAAAATGCCCGCCACTTTGACGGGTACTGCCGAAAGGCTGCAGAAGAGACTGACCTGCTGATCGATGCGATGGTGACAAAATGACCCTGCTCGTCCTCGGGCCGGAGGGAACCTTCTCCCATGAGCTCGCCGTCCGTGCCTATGACGGGGAAGTACGGTTTGCCCCCACCATCAGTGCGATCTTTACCCGTGTCGAGGAGGGAGAATGCGACGGGCTTGTCCCGATAGAGAACAGCGAGGCAGGAGGTGTCGGTCCGACCCTTGACGGATTGCTCGTGCACGAGGTCTTTATCACGGCCGAGCTGTACCTGCCGGTTCACCACCATCTCGCAGGGTTCTCGCAACCCGATGCAATCACGGTACTCTATGCCCACCCACAGACGCATGAACAGTGCAGCCGGTTCATAGACAGCCTCCAGGTCCCTGTCATCCATACCAGCAGCAATGCCGCGAGTGCACAGGAACTGGCAAGGACACCCGGCGCTGGCGCTATCGTCTCCCGGATGACTGCAACCCTCCATCACCTCCCCGTTACCCGGGAGAACGTGGAGAATAATCCGGGCAACACCACGCGGTTTGTCCGGGTCTCCCGGGAACGGGGGAGAGATGAGGGCTCTACGAAGTGCAGCATTCTCATCGACCCGGAAAAGGACCGGGCGGGCCTCCTCTACGATCTCCTCGGGATATTCGCCCGCCGGGGGATCAACCTGACGAGGATCGAGTCGCGTCCTTCAAAGCGCGGGATGGGACAGTACCTCTTCTTCATCGACCTTGCCTGGTCCCCTGCCTGCCAGGATGCGCTGACCCTCCTCCGGGAGAAAGCGCGGTTTCGTGAACTCGGGTGTTACCGGGAAGTGAAGGTGCCTGGATGAATGTCGCGCTGAAAAAGATCGAGAACATCGACATCAGGGTGACGGCTCCCCCGTCCAAGAGTTATACGCACCGGGCCCTGATAGCAGCAGGGCTGGCCGCGGGTGAGAGCGCGATCGAGCGTCCGCTCCATTCGGATGATACCCGTATCACTGCCTCTGCCCTCAGGCAGATGGGAGCTGCATTCTCCTGGGAGGATGACCTGATCAGGATACGCGGGACCGGGGGAACACCACGCTGCGGTCCGGACACGGTGCTCGACATGGGGGATTCCGGGACGAGCCTCCGCCTCCTCACCACTGCCGCCCTCCTCTGCCCGGAGCCGGTGGTCATCACCGGCAGCACGCGGATGAAAGAGCGTCCGATCGACGGACTGGTCACGGCGCTGAACCGGATTGGCGGGACCATCAGGTACCTCGGGAGGGAAGGATTTCCCCCTGTCCTTGTGGACGGGACGCTCCTGGGGGGGCGTGTTGCGGTGGACAGCACGGTCAGCAGCCAGTTTGCCTCCTCGCTCCTCCTCTCGTCACCCTATGCTCTGTCCGGTCTCGACCTGGTCATCCAGCCTGGTGCGGTCTCCCGCTCATACCTCGACGTGACCGTGGACGTCATGCAGTCCTTTGGAGCGGTGGTGACCCGGGACGGGTATGAGCGGTTCTCAGTCGATCCTGCACGGAAGTACTCGGGGAGGAGCTACCGGGTCGAGGGTGATTACTCATCGGCGTCCTACTTCTTTGCGATGGCTGCGGTCTGCGGCGGTCGGGCAACGGTCACTTCTCTCTCGCCCACCTCGGTGCAGGGAGACCGCAGGTTTCTCTCCGCTCTCGCGGCCATGGGCTGCCGGATCTCTGCCGGGGAAGACGCGATCACCCTTGAGAGTGAGGGTAAGCTTGACGGGATCGAGGCAGATCTCTCTTCAGCACCGGACACGGTCCAGACCCTCTGCATGGTCGCCGCCTGTGCGCGGACCCCGTCCCGGTTCACCGGTATAGCGCACCTGCACTACAAGGAGAGCGACCGAATCCTTGCCATAGTCCGGATGCTCCGGGCGCTGGGAGGCGATGTGTCTGCCGGTACGGACGGTTCGATCACCATCAGGCCTGCCCGGCTGCACGGGGGGCAGATTGATCCCGCAAACGATCACCGGACCGCCATGAGTGCAGCCGTGCTCGGGCTTGCAGTCGGGGATATCACCATCAATGACGCCGGGTGTGTCAGCAAGTCTTTTCCGGAGTTCTGGGAAATACTACAGAAGGAAGGGCTGCTATGAGAGTTGTTCTTATCGGGTTCCGGGGCACGGGAAAGACTGAGGTCGGGCGCCTCCTCGCCCGCCTGACCGGCCTGCCGTTCCATGACACGGATGCCATCATAGAGGAGCGGTCCGGCCTCACCATACACGAGATCTTCACCCGCGACGGAGAGGAAGGATTTCGTCTCCGTGAGCGGGAGGTGATCGCGCGACTTCCTGCGGGTCCCTGCGTGATCAGTACCGGGGGAGGGGTGGTCCTAGATCCGGGAAACGTTGCCGCACTCCGGAGAGGGAGCACGGTGTTCCTGCTTGAAGCCGATGAAGCTGCCATCGAGCGGAGGATTGCGGGATCGACCCGCCCCCCGCTCACCACCCACCCGTTCCGCCAGGAGATCCGCGAGCTCCTCGATATACGGCGCCCGTTCTATACTGCTGCCGCAGATTTCTGTATTGATACGACGACAAAGAGCCCGAATGAAGTCACGCTCGCGATCCGGCACCTGCTGGATTCCGGCACTGCTCCTGCCAGCGCACGGGCCGGTCTTGTCCGGTTCCTCGCCGGGTCCGGCATTCCTGATACCGAAGTGAGGGAGGTGGTGGCCCTCAGTGCCCCGGGGACATGGGATCCGCGGACGCGGCTCTACGCGATTGTAGGGAACCCTGCAGTCCAGAGCAAGAGCCCGGGGCTCTTCAACCGGCTCTTTGCACAGTACGGGCTCCGGTGCCACTACCTCCGCTTCCAGGACCCCTCCCTCTCCCGAATCCTGCGGCTGGCCGATGAGCTCGGTCTCCGCGGGATCTCGGTCACCATCCCGTTCAAACAGACGATCATACCGGCACTCACCGATATCGAAGACCATGGGAGGGCGATCGGTGCGGTCAACACGGTGGTGATGTGTGGAACGAGGAAGTCCGGGTACAACACCGACTGGCTTGGTATCCGGGACCCCCTCGCAGACCACAGCGGCGAACGGGCCGTGGTGCTCGGGGCCGGAGGGGCTGCGGCGGCTGCAGTCTATGCCCTCCTTTCGCTCAACATGGAGGTCACGATCCTGAACCGCACCGTGGAGACTGCCCGGTTACTCGGGGAGCGGTTCGGGTGTGCCGCCGGGCCGCTCACTGCATTTGACCAGGCTGCCCCGGATGTCGTGGTGAATGCCACGCCGGTCGGGATGGCCCCGGAATCACGGTCTCCGCTCCAGAAACATCAGCTTCGCCCTTCGATGACCATATTTGACCTCGTGTATACCCCGCCTGAGACGCCGCTCCTCCGGTTTGCCCGGAACACCGGGTGCCGGACGATTCCGGGGACCGAGATGTTTGTCCGGCAGGCCGCCGCACAGTTCCGCCATTTCACCGGGATTGCAGCACCCCTGGACCTGGTGAGGAGCATGATGCCATGAACACCTTCGGGCGGTCGTTTCGGCTCACCACCTTTGGCGAGAGCCATGGGCCTGCGCTCGGGGTGGTCATTGACGGGTGCCCGCCCGGTATCCCCCTCTCGGAAGCAGACATCCAGCCTGCGCTCGACCGGCGTCGCCCCGGAGTGAGCCCGTTCACCTCACCCCGTGCTGAACCTGACCGGGTAGAGATCCTATCGGGCGTTTTCCAGGGAGTGACTACCGGGATGCCAGTTGCCATGATCATCCGGAATACTGATGCACGGTCCCAGGATTACGAGACCCTCCGCACGGTATTCCGCCCCGGCCATGCTGACTTCACGTTCCAGGCAAAATACGGGGTCCGGGATCACCGGGGCGGGGGCAGGTCATCGGGCCGCGAGACGGTGGGGAGAGTCGCTGCCGGGGCTGTTGCTACCCTATGCCTTGCCCGCATCGGGATCGCGGTGTCCGCGAGGATCGAGGAGATCCACGGGGTATCCGACCCGGGCGCCATGGAGGATGAGATCCGGAATGCAAAGAATGCAGGGGACTCGGTCGGGGGGATCATCCGGCTCTCCGTACGGGGTGTCCCGGCCGGGCTCGGGGACCCGGTCTTTGGAAAACTGGATGCCCTGATCGCTGCGGCGATGATGGGAATTGGTGCGGTCAAGGGGGTCGAGATCGGTGACGGGTTTGCTGCTGCACGATTGAAGGGGAGTGAGCACAACGACCAGATGGATGCTGCCGGGTTCCTCACCAACCATGCCGGCGGAATCCTTGGCGGGATCAGCAATGGAGACGAGATCGTTGTCAGGATTGCGGTAAAGCCGACAGCATCGATCGGACTCCCGCAGAAGACCCGGACGACCGGGGGGGAGGAGACGGTGATCCGGGTGCAGGGGCGCCATGACCCCTGCATCGTGCCCCGCCTCCTCCCGGTGGCGGAAGCGATGCTTGCCCTGGTCCTGATGGATGCATTCCTGGAGCAGCAGAAGTGCCGGGTGTTTGAGCAGGAAGGTGCCTGAATCCGGTTCTTACGGCTCTTCATCGCACCACGGAACGAACAGCGTTTCAATCACACCAGAGCGCATGGGGGCTGCTGCCCCTAACCCCTGTTTTTATGGGCGTTCCAGACCCCCTGATGGGGTGGTGCAATTCCTCATCGGGGAGCTCCTGGACATGGCGGATTTCCTGACTGTACAGAGGAGTAAAACGGGATCCTTCATGGTATTTGATCAGGGTGACGAGCGGCCGTTCTCTGCATGCTCCCCCGGCATGCTCGCAAAGGACCTCATGTTCGAGAACAGCTTCATGACCATCCAGGCCGAATCATCCTCATGAATTCGATCCGGATCCTGTTCGTCCTCCTCGTCCTTGCCGG
>DUGL01000065.1:7614-8413 GCA_013331415.1 Methanoregulaceae archaeon
TTCGAGGCCGGGCAGGGAGCACCGGGGGTCTCCGTGAACCTGGTCCGGTCGGACCCGACATGGTCCATGACCCGGGGCTGCGTCTGGGAGACGACCCTCCAGGTCTATAATACGGGAGATGTGGAAGCACGTAATGTAAACATCCGCATAGCACTGGTGGATACCGGATCGGGAGCTGTCCGTGACAGTCTCGATATCTTTGCCGGCACGATCCCCCCTGGGGAATCACGGATCATCAGGGCGGAGCTTGATGGTGACTGCCTGAACGAGTACACGCTCAGGGCCGTCCCGGTCCTCCTCTGAAACGGAGGTGTGGCATCACGGGTTCATCCCCCTCGATGAAAACCAAAAGGCGGGTTGTAGCACAACTGCCCCCGTATCCCGGCTCCAGTCTCTGGGTAGCAGGTTAAAACCGTGCAACGGTTTTCGTGGAAAATCAAACGCAAAGGAGCGTGAGCACCTGCTTCATCTCCTGTATGGGGAACTGGCCTTCGGCGGTGGCCGTTCCTGCATAGGCAAATGCCATGGCAGATCCAAAGAGCGGGAGCATGGCCCGGGTATAGCGGTACTTCGCCCCAATGATACTCGTGATGATAGGTTTCTTTGCATGGTTGGTGAAGGAGCAGAGGGTGATGACATCGTCAGGATTTCCCGGTCGGACGACCAGCTTCGGTATACCATAGGCGCGGAGCCGTGCTGATACGGCTCCGAGCTCCAGCTCGGTGAGCATGCGGCCGGAGTGAAACGATGCGATGACCTCCGAGCCGATATCATGGATCGGGGGGGCGAGCATCGAGAA
>DUGL01000048.1 GCA_013331415.1 Methanoregulaceae archaeon
GGCCCCGAGATCATGAGCAAGTATTACGGTGAGAGCGAGGGGAAGCTCCGCGAGGTCTTCGAGGAGGCGCAGGAGCATGCCCCCGCGATCATCTTTATCGACGAGATCGACTCGATCGCCCCCAAGCGCGAGGATACGAAGGGCGAGGTGGAGCGGCGCGTCGTCGCTCAGCTCCTCTCCCTTATGGACGGGCTGAAGGGGAGAGGCCAGGTGGTCGTGATCGGGGCGACCAACATCCCCGATTCCCTTGATCCCGCGCTCCGGCGCGGCGGGCGGTTCGACCGCGAGATCGAGATTGGGATCCCGGATAAGAAAGGGAGGCTCGAGATATTCCAGGTCCATTCCCGCGGTGTCCCCCTCGCCGATGACGTGAAGCTCGACAGTTACGCCGATACCACCCACGGGTTCGTGGGGGCAGACATCGCGCTCCTCGTCAAGGAAGCAGCGATGCATGCGCTCCGGAAGATCATCCCGAAGATCGATCTCGACCAGGAGATCCCGGCAGAGCTCCTCGAGGAGCTGAAGGTGACGGGGACTGACTTTGACGAGGCACGCCGGCACGTGGAGCCGTCCGCGATGAGGGAAGTGCTCGTCGAGATCCCTGACGTGACCTGGGAGGACGTCGGAGGGCTGGAGGAGGTCAAGCAGGAGTTAAAAGAGGCCGTGGAATGGCCGCTCAAGTACCCGGTCGTGTTCGCGCAGCTCCGGACCAAGCCACCAAAGGGCATCCTCCTCTTCGGTCCCCCGGGGACCGGGAAGACGATGCTCGCCAAGGCGGTGGCAAACGAGAGCGAGTGCAACTTCATCTCGGTGAAGGGGCCCGAGCTCCTCTCCAAGTGGGTCGGCGAGTCTGAGAAGGGGGTACGGGAGATCTTCCGGAAAGCCCGGCAGGCGTCCCCGTCAATCATCTTCTTTGACGAGGTCGATGCCCTGGTCCCGAAACGCGGCACGTACATGGGGTCATCGCACGTCACCGAGAGCGTGGTCAGCCAGATCCTGACCGAGCTCGATGGGCTCGAGGAGCTCAAGAACGTGACCGTGATCGGGGCCACGAACCGGCCGGACATGCTCGACCCTGCCCTGATGCGCCCGGGCCGGATGGAGCGCCACATCTATGTCCCGCCCCCCGATGCAGAGAGCCGGAAGAAGATCTTCGCGGTGTACCTGAGGGATGCGGAGACGCTCCTTGCCGATGATGTCAGGATCGATGACCTTATCGAGAAGACCGAACACTATGTGGGTGCGGACATCGAGGCACTCGTCCGCGAGGCGAAGCTTGCAGCGATGCGCGAATTCATCACAATGATGGCCGGGAAAAGCCCTGAAGAGATGGGGGATGCGGCCATCAACATCCGCCTCACGGGAAAACACTTCGACGAGGCACGGAAAAAGGTCAAGGGTTCACTCGATGACGAGGCACTCGAGGCAGCAGAACGGCAGGCCTGGGAGATGCTCTATTCCGGGGACCAGCGCGAAATCCTCGAGAATGCACTCACCGCGATCAAACGGGTAAAATTCCTGGGGGAGGGGGCGCCTGACACCACCGAACTCCATGGGACCGTCTTTGCCCGGGCAAAAGACTGGAACAAGATAAAGAGACTGACGCACCGGCTTGAGGAGGACCTCAAAGCCGCTCCATGAAAACAGTACCAGAACAATGAACGAGACACCATTCGATGAAGAGAACCTGGCAGAGATGATCCGCCATATTATACGGATGAGCGGCAACAGACAACCCGTCATCATCGGGATCCAGATCATCATCCCGGGAACTCCAGACGGTGCCCCCCTCATTTCCCGGGGGGACGGCACTGAACCGCCAATCGAGGTGCAGACCATCGGGGAGCGGGTCGTGCTCTCGACCGAGCTCCCGGGGATCGCTCCCGGGCAGGTCCAGGTCATGTTCCGCGAGGACCGGGTCTTTATCTGGGCAAAGGACCAGGACCGGCACTATACGGCAAACGCAATGGTCCCCCCTGCCCTGAAAGACAGTATCGAGATATCGTTTCACCACGGCGTCCTCGAGGTCTCCTACCTCCCGGTGGATACCCCCTGAACCCCGGCCTCCTGCAGGACCGGGGTGCGCCCGGTTTCGGGATATGGAAGGGGGGGAGAATAATCCTTTTTTCAGAGGACCCTGCAGCACCAGGGTGATACCCCCACTGCCCAGAGAGTATCCTGGAACCGATTTCTGCAGGTCCGGTGACCCTGAATGATGTCTCTTCGCACGGTGGTGAGATGACCCCTGTTTCGGCCCGGGGTACCGAATCGTTCTTCCGGACTGTCTATGCTGCGGATTTGAACCCGGCAGCCGGGATGCCTGNNTTCCGTTCCTTCACTGTCATCTGCTTTAGAGATGAACCCGGCGGGCAGGATGCTTTCCGGCCGGAGGTCCCAGGTCACGCTCACCCCCTTGTCATACCGGCGATAACCAGGGCTTTCCGGATGGAGGGGGGGAAAAACCATATCTTTTATCCGGTTACAGTGACTGTACTAGTGCGTGGTTGTTATGACAAAGAAGACGACGATATCGGTGATCAAGGCAGACATCGGCTCATTTCCCGGCCACTCCCGGACCCATCCCCTGATCCTCGAGAAGGCAGCAAAGATGCTCAAAGCTGAGGAGGGCAAGCTCCTGATCGACTCCTTCGTGACCCATTGTGGTGATGACACGGAGCTGATCATGACCCATACCCGGGGAGAGGAGGATGAGAAGATCCATGCGCTCGCCTGGAATGTCTTCCTCGAGTGCACGAAGATGGCACGGGAGATGAAACTCTATGGTGCCGGGCAGGACATGCTCGCCGATTCCTTCTCGGGGAACGTGAAGGGTATGGGCCCGGGTGTCGCCGAGATGGAGTTCGAGGAGCGGGGCTCGGACCCGGTACTCGTCTTCATGGCAGACAAGACCGAGCCGGGTGCCTGGAACTTCTTTCTGTACAAGATGTTTGCCGACCCGTTCAATACGCCCGGGCTCGTGATCGACCCGAACATGCACGACGGGTTCATCTTCGAGGTGCATGACCTCATCGAGAAGCGGATGATCCGGTTCAGGACCCCCGAGGAGTCGTATAGTCTCCTCGCCTATATCGGGGCACCCTCGCGGTACGTGATCAAGTCCGTGCACCGGAAAGACGGGCTGTATGGTGCCTCCACGAGCACCCAGCGCCTCAGCCTCATAGCAGGCAGGTACATAGGTAAGGACGACCCGGTCATGATCGTGCGGGGCCAGAGCGGCCTGCCGGCGGTCGGCGAGCTGATAGAGCCGTTTACGACCCCCATCATCGTAGCCGGCTGGATGCGGGGCTCGCACCACGGCCCGTTCATGCCGGTGGGCCTCCCTGATGCCAACTGCACCCGGTTCGACGGGCCGCCACGCGTGATCTGCCTCGGGTTCCAGATATGCAATGGGAAGCTGATCGGGCCTGCCGACATGTTCGATGACCCCGGCTTCGACCGCGTCAGGAGCCGTTGCAACGCGATTGCCGACATGCTCCGTGCCCACGGGCCTTTCGAGCCCCACCGGCTCTCGCTCGACGAGATGGAGTACACGACACTCCCTGGCGTCGAGAAGATGCTCAAAGACCGCTGGGAACCGATACCGGAATAACCCCGGCCGTATCACTTTTTTCTCAACATTCCCTGCACCTGCCCTGATCTCAAAGCCGCACGATACGGCCAGGTCACCTGTTCCTGCGGGGGCTGCCGCCCCCACACCCTCGCAGGGGATGTCCATGCGCAGGGTTACATGCTGGCATGTTCCTGCTCTTCCAAGTATGATATCCCACCCCGGTTACTGGGGTGGGAGGGAGGGGATCTGACTCGCACCAGAAATGGATGGATCTCCGTGCTTGCGGGGGCTGCCGCCCCCACACCCCCGCACAGGATGTCCATGGGCAGGGTGTCATGCTGGCATGTTCCTGCCACTTTCCGGGTATGATTATCCTGCTTCCCGTAACGGGGGTGGGTGGGAGAGTGGGGTTTGTACCACCTCATCATACCGGCGTATCATCGGTTCTTGCGGGCGCTGCCGCCCCCACACCCCCGCAGGGGATGTCCATGGGCAGGGTGTCATGCTGGCATGTTCCTGCTACTTTCCGGGTATGATTATGCTGCTTCCCGTTACGGGGATGGGGGGGAGGGGGTTTAGCCCACCCCGGATAGGGTAATGTCATGCATTCCTGTGGGGCTGCCCAACTCCCTGTTCGGCGTCCTGCTCCCGGGGCAGTACCCATTGAGGAACCTTTAATA
>DUGL01000050.1 GCA_013331415.1 Methanoregulaceae archaeon
TTCATCTAACAGTTACGTCAGTAATGAGTTAAAGGTTTCGAAATATTTGCATATATACCGATTTTCCGGGTTTTAATCCCGAAACGGGGCTATTTGCTCGCTTATTTAGTCATCTTGAATTGCTTTATGTAAAGTAGGGTTGTGTAAAAGGCAACCTGGTTTGCACCAATGGGAAAGATCCGCAGACCGGTTGCCAGATCGCCGCGAAAAAAGCATGAAGACGGACCCCCTCAGGGCTGGTTGTATCTCTCAAGGAGGTTGTATACTGCCCGGATCTCCCGGCCCTGTTTCCTGGCTTCCCCAAGGAAGGCATCATAGGCCTGTCCGGCAACCAGCAGGGGGCGCGTCCTCCACATGGCCCCGTGGAGGGAGAGGTCGAAGAACCGTGCTTCTGCCTCGGAAAATCCAAGGGGGCGATATTCTCCGGTATGGGCGATGAAGAGGGGGTTTTCCTCCCGCGGGGTCCTGAGCGCGAGAGAGGCAAGCGGGGTGGAAGGGAGCGGTTCGGCGATGCTCACGAAGATGTCATCGAACGGGTTTCCGGTGATGAAGTCTTTCGTCTGCTCATAGTCATCGGCCTCCTCAGTCGGGTAACCGACAATAAAGCTCCCGGCTACCGCGAGCTTGTGCTGCCGGCATGCAGCGATTGCATCAGAGATCTGCGGAACGCTCACCCCCTTTCCCATCTGGGTGAGCATGCGGGTGCTCCCGGATTCAACCCCGAAAAAGACCCACCCGATGGTATATTTCCGGATAGCATCAAGGATTTCATCACTGATGCAATCGACCCGGATATCAGGGGCAGAGACATTGCGCGGCCCCATGATCTCTGCAAGCCCGGAGAGGAGATTGATGAAGGATCCGGGATCCAGGGCTCCATCGCGGTACTGGTAGAGCGAACCGGTACCGCCCGAGATGGATATCCGGCGGGCACCGCTCTCCCGGAATGCCCGAACTTCGGCGAGGATATCCCCTATCTCCCGGCTCCGGATAGTCCTTCCGAAGAACCGGGGGACCTGGCAGAAACTGCAGGCCCCCAGGCACCCGCGATGGGTCTCGATATAGACATTGGCACCCCGTATATCCTGGTCTCCGATATCCTCTGGAATGAGCGGCAGAGGGCGGTCAAGGGTCCTGGGTGGAACAGGAGGGTTGATGATGATCTCACCATCCCGGGAATATGCCGTGCCGGGGATACCGTCCGGGGATCCGCGGGAGAGGAGAGGGGGGATAACCGGCTCTCCTTCACCGATTATTACAGCATCAGGCGCGAGTTCGCCAAGCACCATTTCCGGTACCGCTGATACCGGACCGCCGACATAGCAGGGTGCACCCTGCTTTCTGGCACTGGCAATGAATGCCCTGATGACCGGATCGAGCAGGTGCTGCGTTGAGAAGAGGCTGAGAAAGACCATTCCGGCCGGCGCTCCTGAAAAAGTCCGGTGGAGGGTCACCCGGGCTCCCGCAGCTTTGAGGAGTCCGCCAACCACCATGGCGCCGTAGGTGTAAATGCCCGGGGAGATGACCTGAACCTGCATGGATATCATAGGTATGTGCGGGAGAGAAGTATTAAAACCCCTGATTTCCTGATACTTTTGTTCTTCCTCATCATCGGTTCTCCCGGTCAGCGAGTACCTGGCGGGAAGTTGCCGGGAGGGGAGTGTTAATTAATACTCATATGTGAAATAATTAAAGGAACAATCATGAGAATCTGTATACCATCAAAAGGGCCGGAACCAGGAGACATCGTTGATGAGCGGTTCGGACGTGCGCCGTACTACCTCATCCATGACACGGAAACCGGAAAGAACGAATCGTACAAAAACCCAGCTGCCGAGGGTATGGGCGGGGTTGGGCCGCGGGCTGCCCAGTTCCTCCTCGATCACGACGTCAATGTCCTTGTCACTGCGCGGGTCGGCGGTAATGCACTCGGGGCACTCAAAGCCGGCGGTATTACCATCCTGCTCTATGATGCAGCGGGAAGCACGGTCATGGATGCCATAAACGCCTATACCACTGGCGGGCTCCGGGAACAGTAGTCCGGATGCCCATGAATATCGCGGTAGCGAGTGGAAAAGGAGGCACCGGCAAGAGCATGGTGGCCGCAAATCTTGCCTTCTCTCTTTCCGTTGCAGAATCGGTGGCGCTCGTTGATTGTGACGTCGAGGAGCCGAACCTGCACCTCTTCTTCCCCGAAGACCAGCCTGAGGTGTCGCCGGTATCGATCCTTGTACCGGATGTCGATCCGGATCGCTGCACACTCTGCGGCGAATGTGCCCGGTTCTGCGCCTTCGGAGCACTGGTGGCGGCCAGGGACCGCGTGCTCTTCTTTCCCCTCCACTGCCATTCCTGCGGCGGGTGCATGGTTGCCTGCCCTGCCGGGGCCATCAGGGAAACACTCCGGCAGATCGGGACCGTTACCGAGCGGTCGATATCGCCAAATCTCCTCCTGGTCACCGGCACCCTCAATGAGGGTGAGGTGCTGGGGGTGAAGGTCATCAGGGAGGCAAAGGGCCGGGCGGGAGCAGAAAGGTGGGTTATCTTTGACGCTTCTCCGGGAACATCCTGCCCGGTCGTGGAGACCCTTGAGGGCGTGGATTTCTGTATCCTGGTCACCGAATCGACACCGTTTGGTCTTCATGACCTCGCACTTGCATATGACGTGACATTGCAGAAGGGCATCCCTTCGGGAGTGGTCGTCAACCGGAGCGATGGGAAGGACGAAGTGGTGCACCGGTTCTGCAATGAGAACAATATCCCGGTGCTGGCGGTCATTCCGTTTGAACGGAAAATTGCCGAGATCCAGGGCTCAGGGGACCTCATAGCCCGCAGGGACCCCGCATGGAAAGACCGGTTCTGCGCCATTGGCAGGGCATGCCGGTCCCTGATGGAGGAAGGGGCATGATCCGACTCGCGGTGGTCAGCGGGAAGGGGGGGACGGGAAAGACGGTGGTTACCGGCGCAATCGCTCACCTGTGTAATCGCCCGAGGGTCATGGTGGATTGTGACGTTGATGCCGCCAACCTCGAACTCCTCCTGCACCCCCGGATCCTTGAGCGGAAGGATTTTGCCGGGATGGAAGCCGCGTGCATCGATACCACCCAGTGCACGGCATGCGGGATCTGCAGCGATGCCTGCCGGTTCGATGCCATCAGGGTACACGACGGGGACTATGCGGTTGAAACCGGCCGGTGTGAGGGATGCGGGGTCTGCAGGCTGATCTGCCCTGCGGGTGCCGTGAGCATGCAGCCCCGTGTATGCGGGGAGATCTTCTATTCGGAGACCCGGTATGGGAACCTGGTGCATGCCCGGCTCGTACCCGGAGCAGCCAACTCAGGCCTCCTTGTCGCGGAGATCAAGAAGATCGCGCTGTCCCGCAATGGTGACTGCGACCTGATGCTCATTGATGGTCCGCCAGGGATCGGATGTCCGCTGATCTCCACCATCACCGGGGCCGATCAGGTGCTGGTGGTGACCGAACCGAGCGTTTCAGGCCTCCATGACCTTGAGCGGGTGGTGCAGGTCAGCCGCAGTCTCCGGACAACGGTATCGGTGGTGATCAACAAGCATGACCTCAATCCCCGGATATCCGGGACGATCCGGGAGTTCTGCAGGAAAGAGGACCTGGTGTTCAGGGGAGAGATACCCTATGACGAATCCGTCATGGAGGCTGTCAGGATGGCCCGGCCGGTGACCGAAGATGCGGTTCCTGCAGCGGAAGCAATTCATACCATCTGGGACGATATGTCCCACGAGCTCTGGTAGGGGAATCATGGAAGAGAGCGTTATGACGGGGGGGATGCGCAGGAGAGGCCGACCGCGGGTCCGGCGGCAGATGGATCCCGGGGAGCCCCACCGCTGCTACGCACCGGAGTGCAACCCTGGTTCAGGTGGAGAGATGGTAACCATCCTCCCGGAAGAGCTCGAACTCCTGAAACTCATTGACCTGAACGGTCTTGGGCAGGAGGAGGCGAGCGCTGTCATGGGGGTCTCCCGGAGGACGGTCTGGAAAGACCTGCATGAAGCCCGGCGGAAAGTGGCTGATGCCCTGATACATGGCAAGCGAATCGAGATTGCCGATTGCGAACGCCGCATCGCTGGCGGGTGTCCGAAAGAGGCGGAGTCATTGCCGGGAACCGGGGACTCTCCGTGCTGGCGGCGGCACCGGCAGAGTGGCCGGAACAAGGATTGACAGAACCGTGCCGCATACAATAATTTTATATATTTATACGCATATGAGTAATTAAGGCACACACGTGCCAGGTGTTTATCCATGCCAGGATTTGATGGAACAGGCCCCTTTGGAAGGGGTTCTATGACCGGGTGGCGACGGGGCTGGTGCGCAGCCGGCTCTGCTCCCGATCCGCAGCAGGGGATGACTCCCCTGGCGGCAGGTACAGAGACCCAGGGACAGATTCCCGTACAGCAGCCCGTTCCGGGCGCAGGACAGGTTGTGTACGGCCGGGGCCGTGGCGGCATCCCCTGGGGATGCGGCAGGGGCTTCGGCGGTGGTATGCGGGGCGGCAGATGCGGACCCCGTGGTGGCGGCATGCGGGGGAGATTCTGAAGTATGGCCGGGCACAGGGTTGCCATCGCGGCAGACGGAAACGGGGTCTCCTCACACTTCGGCCACTGTGAAAAGTATACCGTGTACCATATCAGGGACAAGGAAATTTTTCACCAGGAGTACATCCTGAATCCCGGGCACGAACCCGGAAAGCTCCCCCGCCTGCTCGCGTCATGCGGTATTACGCATGTCCTTGCCGGGGGGATGGGTATGAAAGCGGTGCAGCTCTTCGAGGAACAGGGTATTCAGGTAATAGTTGGCGTTTCGGGCCCGGTAGATCAGGTCATCTGTGATTTCATTGAAGACCGGATCGTACCTGGTGAAAGCACGTGCCACCATCCCGGGTAAGGGAACGAAAAAAACGGTATCTCTCATCTTTTTTTCTTCTTTCTTTCTCTGCATGCATGTCGTGGGGTGTTACCCTGCGCTCCGCGCGGAAGGGAATTGCCGCTCCTCCTCGCTCGCCAAAAACGATACTCCCTGCTCCCCCTGAAGTGCTGCCTGCCGGCAGTGTCCTGCAGCGATGCTGTCCTTTCCCTCTGCTGTTTTTCCTGTCCTCCGAAAAAGGAGAGAGCCAGGAGGCCCGTCTCACCCTCAGAGCTGGCGCAATCCTCGATGCAGCCGGTGAAGCGATTGCCCCCCCTGTGGGGGCCACCC
>DUGL01000091.1 GCA_013331415.1 Methanoregulaceae archaeon
GACCCCATGATCGTCGAGGTCAAGGAAGCTGCCGGCGGTATCGAGACCGCGGCTGCCGGGGTCAACCCGCAGTTCCTCGAGATCGAGAAGCGTCTGGACAAGGTCGAGAAACAGATCGAGTTTGCAGATGCCGAGATCGCCCAGCGCGTCGGAAGAAAAATCGGTCGGGACATTGGTATCCTCTACGGACTGGTTGCAGGGCTCACGGTGTTTGTCCTGCTCCTCGTACTGCTCCCGAAACTAAACGTCTTAATGTAATGGAGGTGTGAGAAAATATGTTCAGATTCGAAAAAGAGCAGAAAGTCTGGGACTTCAACGGGACCATGATTGGAGGACAGCCCGGTGAATACCCGACTGTACTCGGTGCGTCAATCTTCTACAACAAGCACGAGGTAGTGCTCGATGACCACAAAGGGGTCATCGACAAGCCGAAGGCTGAGGCACTCTGGAACCGCTGTCAGGAACTCTCAGACATGACCGGCATCCCGCACTTCATCCAGATCATCGGTGAATACGGGGAGGCATTCGAGAGCTACTTCCAGTGGTTCGACAGCATTGACAACAAGACCGCGTTCCTGATGGACTCGTCCGTGCCGACAGCCCTTGCCCATGCCTGCAAGTACGTGACCGAGGTCGGGCTGGCCCACCGTGCCATCTACAACTCGATCAACGGATCTATCCCGCCGGAGAACATCGAAGCAATCAAGAACAGCGATGTAAATGCAGCCATTGTCCTCGCATTCAACCCGGCTGATCCCTCCGTGATCGGGAGAGAGAAGACCCTCGTCGAGGGTGGCGTGGCAGGCCAGACCAAGGGCATGATACAGATTGCCGAGGAGTGCGGAATCACCCGGCCAATTCTCGATACTGCAGCGACACCGCTCGGTATCGGATCCGGTGGTGCCTACCGTGAGATCCTTGCCTGCAAGGCCATCCACGGATATCCAACGGGCGGAGCCTACCACAACATGACCGTCTCCTGGACCTGGCTCAAGCGCTGGAAGGGCTCAAAGAAGAACCCCTCAAAACTGGCAGAGTCGCTGAAGGGGAAGGATCTCTACAAAGAGCAGTTGTTCCACCACTACCTGGGTGGCATGGACGGGGTCATCCAGGCCGCCTGGTCTGCACCCGATATCGGCTGCAACATGATCGCGAGCACGCTTGGTGCTGACCTGATCATGTACGGCCCGATCGAGAACGTGGAGGCCATGATCACGGCGCAGGCATACACTGACATCACCGTGCTCGAGGCAACCCGCCAGATGGGAATCGAGTGCAAGGCAGAGAGTCACCCCATCTTCAAACTCATTTAATCTTTTTTTAGGGAAGGCATGCCTGCAGCAATATCCTGAACGTTTCATGCTATCTGGGACCGTCACGGTCACGGTATATTTCCTGCACGCTTATTCCCGGGGTCAATCTCCAACTCTGCAGGAGGGGTTCACCAAGAGCAGACTCCGTACTCCTGAATCATGGTGCATGATCCCTGGACGCGTGAGCCATATGCACCGAAAGCCGTAGACCGGCGTCTCGCTGGCATTGCCCAGGTACACGCGCAGCGCTCGTTTGCAGCGCGTGCAGACCCGGGGGAATCTGCCCTCTACTCAGTTCTCATCGAGCGCGTACATGAGCAGGAGAACGGTTCATGAAATTCGCCGGAAAAGGGAAAATGGCATCGGATGGAAGGGAGAGGGAATGACCACCCATCAAGACGACTTCCCGCCATACGGGAATCCGCAGGTATCCGGAGATTCCTGCTGTTCACCGGGGGTCTGCCGCCCGTTTCATCGGCTGGACGTTTGAGCCCTGCATCTCACCCATCGCAAAATCGAACCGTGCCTTGATGGTTGCTGGAAGTTCACTCTCAGATATCGGTACAAACTCATACTGCCCATAAAATGTCACCAGTTCAGTCGTGGAGTGCATGTACAGGTCCTCATTTCCACATGCTTCCACCAGTGCGGTCATGACAATACGAGCATATCCCCTCCCCCTGAAATCATCAAGGGTAAAGACCCCGTCCACTTCAAGCCCATCAGGGTGACGCCTGCACCGGGCAACACATGCGAGCATACCCTCAACGAATACGCCAAAAATCCGGTCAGTTGCAGGATCTCCTGTCTGCTGGTGATAGTGAAGCCATACTTCCCTGGCAAGCGGGAACTCCGCCTCGTCCAGTTCCCGCGTGATCACCTCAAGCCTGATGTCCGGATAGAGCAGGCATACCGGGGTTTTTGCCTTCTTTGCAACATCGAATGCGGTGCTCCCAATAGGGAGGCTCTTGATGAAATCCGAGGCACCGAACCGCGGGAGTACAATGAGGGTTACCTGTTCTTCAACAGCCATGGCACAGATCATCTCAGCCGGTCGTCCAAAGCGGAGCAGGAGACGGACACGAATCCTCCCATCATCAACGGTCCTTCCCAGGTACTGCAACTGCGCATATGCACCCTGGATACCCTGTTCAAGCTCTTCGCGATCCTCTGCACGGGTAATGACATGGAGGAGAACCAGCTCGCCAATCCCGCTCTTCCCCCGCAGGATCTCGAGCCCCTGTTCTGACGTTCGTGA
>DUGL01000129.1:0-4034 GCA_013331415.1 Methanoregulaceae archaeon
GGGGATATTGGCCCGCAAAGCCCACAAACCTGCCGGTATTCACCCGATATCCCGGGCAGCACCCGAGTACCGCGCGGCTTCACTGACCGCCGTTGCGACTGCCTGTACCACGCCACGGTCGAGGACCAGCGGCATGATACGGTCTTTTACCGGGCTCTCCACGTACCGTGCCAGCGCGTGGGCTGCCGCGACTTTCATCTCGTCATTGATCACCCGTGCGTGTGCATCCAGCGCCCCGCGGAATACCCCCGGGAAAGCGAGGGCATTGTTGATCTGGTTGGGATAATCGGATCGCCCGGTCCCGACAACAGCAGCACCTGCAGCCAGTGCCACATCCGGCATGACCTCCGGAACCGGGTTTGCCATGGCAAAGACGATCGGATCGTCATTCATGGCCCGGATCATCGCACCGGTCACGAGGTCCGGGGCAGATACCCCGATAAACACGTCCGCGCCCTCGAGGGCATCGGCAAGCCCGCCCATCCTCCGTTCCTGGTTGGTCTCATCGGCGAGGATGAACTTGTACTTGTTTGCATAGAGCCCTTTCCTGTTCCGGTGGATGATCCCCTGCCGGTCGCAGACCAGGATCTCCCGGACGTGCTGGCAGACATCAGGGCTGTACCCGATGCATTTCAGCAGGCGGACGATGGCATATCCTGCAGCCCCGGCACCGCTGACTACAATACGGAGGTCTGAGAAGTCCTTCCCGGTCACGGTACAGGCGTTCAGGAGTGCAGCGAGAACGGTGATCGCAGTCCCGTGCTGGTCGTCATGCATGACCGGTATCCCGATATCCTGCAGGGCCTCCTCCACCTCGAAGCATTTCGGTGCAGCGATGTCCTCGAGGTTGATCCCCCCGAACACCGGGGCAATGTTTCGTACCTGGTCGACAAAGTCGGTCTGGTAACTCTCAAAGCAGAGGGGGAAGGCATCGATCCCGGCAAACATCTTGAAGAGGAGTGCTTTCCCCTCCATGACCGGTATTGCGGCGTATCCCCCGATGTTGCCGAGCCCGAGCACGGCCGACCCGTCCGTCACGATTGCAACGGTATTTGCCTTCAGGGTATACCGGTAGGCGAGCTCGTGGTCGCGGGCAATCGCCCGGCAGACCGCTGCAACCCCGGGGGTGTAGGCCCGGGCAAGGTCACGCGATGTCTCGAGCGGGACTTTGGGGGATATCTCTATCTTTCCCTTGTACTTCTCATGGAGGTCGAGAGACTCCTGGTACAGCCTGTTGGTATCCTCGTCACCCGCCATGCCCTGTCACCGGTATTTCCTCATGGTATAGGAGTGCATCAGAGCAGGAGGTCAAAGGTGTTTCGGTCCTTTCCGGGCAATGCGGGAACATGCCGTTTTTCCGGATTGGCACGGGACGAAGAAGGATATCGGGTAATTGGAGGAAGACCAACCTATTTGTCTCTTCGCACAAACCCCGTAGTGACAGCGTATGATAGAAAAACTACCCGGAAGTTCCGGAAATATCCTTGGCTTCAGGCTCTGGGGAAAGCTGACCGAAGCGGACTACCGCGATCTCCTGACCCCGGAAATTGAGAAGACGTTAACGGACCACCCGAAGATCCGGGTCCTGATAACGCTCGAGCGCTTTGAAGGATGGACGGTTGGAGGAGCATGGGAGGACCTCACCTTTGCCCTGAAACTACCCTCTGTCGAGCGAATGGCCCTCGTGGTGGATGACACCTGGGACGAGTGGATGACCTGGCTTGCGAAAGCTTTTGCCACAGTCACAAAGACAGAGATCCGGTTCTTCCGGCAGGATCGGAACCAGGAGGCCTGGGACTGGATCCGGGCGGGTTGAAGAGAAGATACCGATTTGATTCGCGAGGAGANNCCTGCCCTGGCAACGCACAACAGGATGAAATGCCCTTGTTTTTTCCCTGCTGCTGCAGAAGTGATCAGGGAAGATGCCCCGCATATTCCCCGCCATCGCACTCACCTGCCTCCTCGCCTTCTGTCTTGCTGCCGGGTGCACCGTACAGGTCGATGATGACGGGAGCGGGGCCCCGTTTACCCCTGTCATCTCATCTTCAGTCCGTGTCGTCCGAATCGTTGACGGGGATACCATCCGCGTTGCATTCCCGGACGGGAGCCAGGAGACAGTCCGGATCCTCGGGATCGATACCCCGGAGAAGACCGTGGACGGAAATGATCCCGGGAAATTCGACGGTGTATGCGATGCAGGGCTCCTCGCGCTCTGGGGGGAGGAAGCTGCGCAGTACACAACCGGACGGCTTGATGGTCCGGATATCACGATAACGACCGACCGTGCCGCAGGCACCCGGGACCGGTACGGGCGTATCCTCGCCTACATCACCCTTCCCGATGGCTCCGACCTGGGGGAAGAGCTCGTGGAGCAGGGGCTTGCCCGGGTCTATACCCCGGAATCCTTTGCCCGGAAAGACCGGTACCTGCTCGTACAGCAGCAGGCCATGCGTGCCGGGAGGGGTATCTGGAGCGGCCATGCCCCTGCCGCTGAATTGCCGGGAACATTCGGTACTGAAACGGTCACGATGATGATTCGTGGGACAGCTGTCTCACCCGCGATGACGAGTATCGGAACGTAAAAACAGGGGGTTTCCCCCAACGGGTAGATCCCTCCGGCAGTACGGGGGCTCTCCACTCTCCCCATTTTTTTGTCAGGCAGGAGACTGCCGAAATTCCATAGCGGCAGTATTGCACAGAGATAACCTGAAATCATTCGTGGATCAGTGTTCCCGTCTTCGCCAGGAATCCCGGTTCCCAGACGTATCCCTGACAGAGCCAGCACGGCTGTTTTCCTCATTGATCCAGGGGCGGACGAATACCGCATACCTGGCAGGCACTTCCCGGTGTCCCGTGCCTGGCCGGTCAGGCCCCGGCCTGCCCGAGCGTGAAGGCGATCTCTTCCCAGGCCTTCCGGACCAGGCTCCGGTAGTACCCGTGATCGAACCGCTGCGCATCCTCGTCCAGATCCACGGCCCAGGTCCGTGCATCGGTCACCACGTACCCGATCTCCATGCCCGGCACCACCGTGATCCCTGCAGCCGCGCATGCTGCCACCGCCGACGCCTCAGGGCACCTCCGGGAATACCGGAGTTTGCTGATCTGCCGCCGGATGACCATCGCTGACGCCGGGGCATCCCGGAGCCGGTCCTGTGCGTCCCGGTACAGGCCCCTGACCTCCTCATCACAAGCCCGCAGGTCTGCAAGGGTCCGGGCCTGCTGCAGCACCCCGAGCATCTCCTGCTGCATCGCCCGTACATAGGACGGGGTATCATCCCTCCGGGTCATGATCCCTCGGACTTTCAGGTCACCGTTCCTGAGCCGCCCGTAGTACCGGTTGTAGGCCCCAAACCCATCCGGCATGGGGAGGAAGACGATCCAGTCGTAGACATCGAGCGTGGTTGGAAGGCTGGTCGTCTGCTCGATCCGCGCCTTCAGCAGACACGGATCCCCCCCCTGTACCCAGAGGCAGTCCACGATACCGTGCAGGACCCGGAATCCCAGGTCTTCGGCACAATCCTTGGACGTGAGCAGGATCTCCCGGGCATACCCGGTGATCTTCTCGTGCACCTCGATCTGTCCAAACTTCGCGTTCCTGTACCCGGTATACCCAAAGCAGGTCACGAGCATCCACTTCAGGAGTGCGTCGACCCCGGCATACGCAGGATCGGATGCTTTCCGTGCCTTGCTCTCTCTCCGGATATCGAGGAGGGGCGCGAGCACGGCAGGCAGGAACCCCTTCCGGTCCGGGCGGGCGAGGGTCTCGGGGGAGAGGTTGTATGCCACGATGATCGAAGGATAGAGCGAGGTGAAGTCGATCTCGGCGACCTCCTCGTAGAGACCCGGGACCGGCTGGAACATCATCCCGCCCCGGTCGGCCGCCTTCAGGTCGCAGAAACGGCGGACCGCTTCAGGATCGCTCTTCCGGAAGGGGATCGCGATGCCCTGCAGGAGCGCCTCGTAGACCTCGTATGCCGAGATGAGCGTGCCGGAGGTGAAGCGGGCAGTGAGGTTCGGGGGGAGCCCGGTGAGCC
>DUGL01000129.1:4104-4377 GCA_013331415.1 Methanoregulaceae archaeon
TTTCGATGAGCGTCCGGTACCTTCCGCTCCGGCTGAACGGAAGCACGGTCCCTGCTTCTTCTGCCGCAGCAAGGAGGCGTGGCAGCCAGAGGTCAGACCGGGGGAAGAGCACGACATGGGGGTCGATAGCCGCAACCAGGCCTGCAAGGTCAGCAAGGACCGTCCCTTCGTTCCCCCTGAGCTGCTCGTTTCGCTCATGGACCACGTCAATGGAGCAGCAGGGGTCCCGTGCAAACGGGCTGCCCGGGACATGCACCTCCATCACCCGGAACG
>DUGL01000203.1 GCA_013331415.1 Methanoregulaceae archaeon
AGATCCTTTTCCAGGGTTCACCCTCTCGTGGTAACCCCGTGGAACTAACCACATCCAGTTTTCACCAGGTTCGTTCTGATACGGTCCATGGTGTTGCTCTTCGAATGTCCCTGGGGGCATTTCGATTCTTCGGTAGAATGGGGTCAGAAGGGGGCAACAGACGAAAATCATCTCGGCCGGGGACGGACCCTAGGGGTTTTCCCACCCATAACGCAACCATCACCGTCTCTATATTCCTGCACTTGTGCGAGTGAGATCCTGATCGGGAGCCGGTTTGCAGACACCCCGTGAATACCCTTCAGGAGTGCAGGCCTTCCGGGTCCCCGGTTTTTTAAAAGGTATTCCCGCTCAGTTCAGGGAACCCAGAAAAAAAGATATGAGGGTATTTTTAGGGTGATGAATACCCGGTCTGCATCGCAATGCTGATGAGTCCGTCAACGGTGACCGATTCATCGTACGCGACAACAGAAGACAGGTTGGTCTCGTTACCGGAACCTTCCATGATGATGGCATCGACATACACCGTTGCCTTTCCAACAGCCGTGTCGTTTCCGGTCTGGCCGCTTCCGCCGATATCCACGGTGTAGGAGACCGAGACCCCTTCATCGATGTCTGAAGAGACCGTGCGGGCAGAGCTGTCGGAGGCGATCCGACCCTCATCGAGGTATACCGTGCTTCCCGTGTTCACCGATATACAGCTTGCCGGCAGGACAGTATCTGCAGAAGATCCCCATGCACAGCAGCTCTCTTGCCCGTCACTGGCGGTTGCATAGTTATCAATATACACCGCTTCGTTGGAGTACATGATACCTACCCCATTCCCGTCACCGGTGTTGGTATAGTCAACGACCCTGACCGTCTCGAGGTTGTTCTGGGGCTGGCTCTTGCTGGATGTGTCGAGATTGATGAGCTTGGTGTACTCGGTCGACCCGCTGGTCGCTACTGTCTTCTCTGCGTACCCGGCTGTTGACTGCCCCTCGCCGGGAGCGAGCGGGGGGTTGTCTGCCAGGTTCCCATTGCCCTGGGTATAGACGATGTCGGAATTGGAGTAGAGACTCCCGACACTCGATGCAGATATCTGAACACTGAGCTTCGATGTCTCATTGCTCGGCGGTATCGGATTTGCTGCATGCACTGGTGCGAGGAAGAGTGCGAATACCAGTACGGTAACAACAAGTAGGATAGTTACTGTTCTTTTCGTCATTTCGCCACCTTGATTGGATACACATGGTTTTTACCCATTGATAGTATAAATATATTCCGTGGTTCCTTTTTTCTGCTCTCCACTATCGTCGGGAGAGAGGAATGTATATATAAAATTGTGGGTATTGACGCTTCTCCACATTCTACACACATGATGGGTGTTGCCGCCCCTGAATGGCTTCCTGCTGGCGGCCAAGGAACAGAACAGGAACCATTGAAGATCTTCGATTTCACTCCCCCCCCCACACAGCAGCGAGGCGCTAATTCAGACCCCCTGTCAGAGGTATAAAACCGCATATGCTGTTTCACGTGGATACGAGGTCGTTTAGGAAGACCGGGAAAAAGAGTAAGAATTGTTTATCGGAACATGCCTGAATTGAAGTGTGCACTGAATGAAAATTCTTTGATCTGTCCGGTCACCGAGACTGACTGACTGAACCGGATCTCAGAGTTCGGATCCTGGAACATCCCATTGCTATACGCACGAACCGAACCCTGGGCTGCAGCCGGGGTTATCCCGAAATCTTTCAGCGCATCGAAGGCAGACTGGGCGTCCTGCCGGGAGAAATCCTTGAACGGCGACTGAAATCCTGGTGAGAATGCCGGATTTGCACTCATTCCTGATACCGATAGGGAATAGAATGCAGATACCGGGGACGCAACCACCAGACCCAGCACGACCGCTGTCAAAATAATAAGATACCGTGCTTTCATACTCTCCTCCTGTTGTAGTGAGTATCTCAGTTGGAAAATTAAATACTTTCCCCCTCTTCTTCGTCATTCACCGGCATCATCGTGATTCCAGGTATGCAGGTAGCCCTGGCAGGGAACATCGTTCCCATCGACCAGAACCCGCTGTTCCGGGATCACCACCCCGATCGGGATGCACGAAACGTCAGGAAGCGGGAGGAGATCGGGGCGACAGGTGAAGAGGAGTTCAAAGTCTCCACCCCCAAACAGGGAGTACTCCCTGCTCTTTTCTGCATGCACCCCTTCGAGGAGCGGGAGCTTCCCGGAATCTACCGAGTACCCGCACGCATTCGCTTCGAGCAGGTCATAGAGCGAGATGACCAGCCCGTCGCTGATATCCATCATGGACGACACCCCGGCCCGGGCAAGGAGCGTTCCTTCGCGGACCCGGGGTATCGGCTCAAGGAGAGCTCGGCTGTAGTCGGCATACCCTTCAAGCGCTGCCTGTGCACGGCCAAGCGGTCCCGTTATGCAGATCAGGTCACCGGGCACGGCACCCTGCCGCCGTACAACCCAGCCAGTATCCGCAAACCCGATCCCGGAACTGACAATGGTGAGTTCCCGGTGAGCATCCAGGTCCCCCCCGGCAAGTTCAGCCCCGCAGGAATCGCAACACGCTTTCGCCCCGATGAGGATCTCCCTGAGCCGTTCTCCCCGGTCGAGCCCCACGGCAAGCAGCACGATCCCCGGCCGGGCACCCATCCCCGCGATGTCTGACAGGGTCACTGCCGCACTCATCCACCCTATCTGCCAGCCGGTCATGCCCGGGGGAAAATCTGTCGTCTCGTGGAGCATGTCGGTCGTGGCAACGAGCAGCCCGCCGCTGCAGGGGATGACCGCACAGTCATCGAGGGTCTGCCCGGTCCCGATAACATCCCGTACCACCCGTTTCAGGTCCCGCTCATCCAACTTTCTTCATCTCCTTGCCCCGCTCGGTCCGGTACTCACGGTAGATGTCTTCGAGAAGTTTGGCTTTCTTCTCCCGTTCATACTCCCGCTGCCCGTCCTCCCATGCCTGGAATGCAGCGTCCAGCCGGGCCCGGTCTGCGCTGACCATCCCCCCCTTCATGACGGTACCTGCTGCTTCCGCGGATATGAGCGGAACGGCAGCTTCGCGGAAAATTGCCTCAAGCTGGGGATCGAACCGGGCAGCGGAGGGTATCCGGGCAACGAGCCCGTCGATGCCTGACGCAGCAAGTTCACGGGCGGCATTCTTCCCCCAGACATCGATCCGGGGCACGAACAGGAGATCGCCCTCCCGGATACCGAGTTCGTCAGCGAGGGCCTTAATCCCTTCACGGGTGAGGGACGGGAGGAGCTTGAACAGGACCGCCGCGGTATCGATTCCGGTCTCATCGAAGATCCGGAGCTTCTCCATCCGTCGCCGCAGTTTTCCGCTCGTCCGCTCCTCCCGCCTGAGCCGCTTCTTCAGGCTCGCTATGATCGCATCCCGGGTCACCATCTCAGTGGATCTCCGGACCTCCTTGTCCACCTGAGACCGGACCTTCGTTATCCGTGCCTTGAGGCGTATGATCTCGTGGTCCCGCTGCTGGAGTTCTTCCTGTAGTTCCTGGACCACGGCCTTGAGGCGTTTGACCGTGCCATCAAGGATCCGGATCCGTTCATCCCGCACGGCATCGATCTCCACCTTCGGGGCTTCATCGACAGGCCGGACTACCTTCCCCTTTATCTCCGAGAGCACCTGCTCAAGCGACTGACCCCGCACGATCCCTGCCCGGACATCGTCGAGGTCATACCCCGGGGGGACCCGGCGCAGCAGGTTCTGGAACTTGTTCCGGTAACTCCGGGATGCATCGAGGGCCGCAGCAAGGGCATCGCGTTCATGGTCGTTCCGGTGGGGGAACGGGGCAGTGAGCTCGAGCTTTGTCTCGACGCTCATATCCTGCCGGGGGGTATAGGGGATACCATTGAAGGCCCGCCGTATCTTTTCGACGGAAAACGGCATCTCGTGGACATCGGACGCAATCACGAGGGGTTTTCCGATGCGGTAGATCGCCTCGATCACATCGGACATCGCCATCTGCCGGGAACTGTCGCAGTAGAGGAGGTTCCCGTCAAGGTCAAGCGCTGCTACCGCTGTTGTGGTACCAGGATCGATCCCGACGATCAGGTAACGGGGTTTTCCCGAGAGCGGCCTGAACCGGATCCGCTCAAGCCGTTTCCCGGCAATCCTGACCTGTACATCGGCTCCCCGGAAGGTCCCTGCCGGTACCTGGTCCCGGGCCGCTGCAACGTCAAAGGAGACCCGGCTCGCACCCCCGAACGCCCGGGTCTCCTTCTTCCGGTACCGGAGCCCTGCGGCAACGAGTGCCATCTCGATCTCCCGTGCCTTCTGCTGGACCGCCCCATGGATCTTCCTGACATACCGGTTCTGGCTCCACCCGCCCTTCCCGGGTGAACGGTGCCGGCTCACCACGACCTCGCTCGAATTCTCAAACGCGATCACTTCCGCGCCTGCCCCGAGGCTGGCGACCCGGGCGATGGTCCGGGCCTCATCGTACGGGTCGAACCGGTTGAAACTGATGTTGAACCGGCTTGCCACCTTCCCGAGGCTCTCTTTGCGCTCCCCCCCGGTGACCTGGACGAGCCGGACCGAGGGTGGAAGAGCCTGGAGAAACGCGTACAGGTCGTGCTGGTCGACTGCGATCTCCTGCAGGCTGTCGACCGCCAGCAGGTCCGGCTGCTCATCGTTGAGGAGCCGGAAGAGCCGGAAACCCGTGACCGCGCTCTCCGCGACGATCTCGCCATCCTCCATCCTGACGAGCGCGTACATCGGCCTCCGGGACTTTGACCGGACCGACCCCCGGATGATATCGATGCCAAAGACCTTCATCCCGTCACCAGCTGGTATGCCTCTGATGCGGGCAGCTCCACGCGGTACTTCCGCTGGAAATACCGGGTGATGTTCCCGAGGTCACGCATGAGTAACTCCGGAGCATTGGGGTGGTCGGTTGCGACCCACTGCGGCCAGTCAATGAGATAGCACCGGTACCCGTCGTGCATCACATTGTATTCCGAGAGATCGGCATGGATGATGCCTGCATTGTATGCAGATCGGACCGCATCGATGATCTCATGGAGGATGTCCCGGGGGGACGCAAGCGAGCACCGGTTGAGCGTTGCACCCGGGACAAACTCCATCACGACCGTGTGCCGGTTGATACCGACAGGGAGGGGCACGCTCACCGCCGGGTGGAGCTGCTGCAGCGCTTCGTATTCACGCTCAGCCGATAGCCGCGAGGCAAAGAGCCAGGGGCAGTGCCCCTCCTCGGGCATGTACTCCCGGGATACCCGTGGCGTCTGGAACGAGCGCTGCCCCACGTGGTGGAACTTCAGGGCAAGCGGGGAGAGCCCCAGTGCTTCGTACACCACCGCCTCCTTCCCCTCGCCGATCAGGTTCCCAAGTGCCTGTACGGTCCCTTTCTTTGAGAGAGAGATCAGGGCCAGGGCATCATATCCCTGGAAGATCAGGGAGTACCCCTCGTACGGCACTGCATCGAACCGGACGAACCCTGCATCCATGAGCCTGCCCAGCCGGTAGCTGACCTCGGATTCGGAGAGCCCGAGCGTCCTCCTGAGGATATCGAGCGGGACCCACCGGTAGCGTCGCATCAGCCGTTCAAGGATGAGGAGAATCCGGATCTCATAGGTATGGAGACCGCGGATCTGGTCGGCAGAAATACCCATATATTCTACACAATTTTATCTATACTGGTGATAAAGGTTGATCTGAGTGCCAGATCTCCCCTGCAGCACCTGCCACCGGCGCGCTGTCGTGTACCAGCGTTATTCAGGGCTCCATCTCTGTAAAACCCATTTTTTTGCCGATTTCGAGGCAAAAGCAAAGCGTGCGATACGCAGCCATCGCTGGATTGTTACCGGGGACCGGATCGGCATCTTCCTCGACAGCGGCGTGAGCGGCAACGCCCTCCTGTATTTTCTCAAACGGCTGGCAGGAAACCGGAGGGATCTCGAGCTGCTCGCCATCACGATCGATGAGGGGCGCGGGGGCTGCCAGGCCCCCCCTGCTCCCGCTGATCCCGATCCCACGAGGGGACCAGGAGTGGTCCATATCTCCGTGTCATTCCGGGAAATGTTCGGGCTCACGATGGACGAGATTGTCCGGCTGAGAGGAGACCCTGCAGCCTGCTCCTGCCGTGATGTTTTGAGGCGCCGGTGCTTCACCACCCTCGCACGGGAGTACGGGATGACGAAGATCGCCCTCGCGTCCACCCTCGATGACGAGGCCGGGGCGGTACTGATGGCCATGATCCGGGGTGAGGCCGCACGGCTCCTGTGGCCTCCTGCCACATTCGAGGGGTGTATTCCCCGCATCTCTCCCTTCAGGTATATACCGGCACAGGAGGTTGCCCTCTATGCCACCCTGCAGACGGGGGAGGCGGGGGACGCGCAGCAGCGCTCTCCCTGCACGGCGCTCGAAGCTGATCTCCCCACACTCCTGGACGAGTACACAGGGCACCATCCTTCGGCAAAATATGCACTGGTGAATATTGGCGATTCCATCGCATCGTTCAGCAGCCTGCCGGATCCTGCGGTAGCAGCCTGTCCATCCTGCGGCGAGCCATGCATCACCGGATGCGAAGGATGCCGGATGGTTGAGGAGCTGCTCCATGACCGATAAACCCCAGGAACGGGGCCGGAAACGCTTTTCTGGATCGCGCCGGGCAAGGATTGCCCTCTACTTTATCGCCTTTACTGTCCAGATCGTCGTATTTACCACGATTTACATCTCCGCGTATCCCGTCCCGGGGGGGATGCCGATCAGCCGGCCCGACCAGGGTGCCATACCCCGTCTGCCATTGGGGACGCTATCACCGGGTTTGGAATGGCTCTCCCTGATAAGATTCAGCTGATTTTAAGCCTCCCGGACGGCCAGAGTGTGGTACAGGTGCCGATAAGGCCAGTATCGACAGGACCGGCGGGCAGGCTGCAACAGAGGCCTGTGTCCGGGTCGTCGGCCTTGAGGGACGGGAACGGTCGGGGGTGAACCCGGGACCGGATGATCCGTTCCTCCGGGGTGACTCTGTCATCCGCGAAGGGCACCCTGCCGGCCTGCAGAGATTAACCCGGATACGGTGATGGTGTGTAATGATTGACGGTGATCGTGGCTGTGCCCTTGGAAGAATCGAACAGATGATCCGCTATGCGGTCTGGAGCAGCGGCGCTGAAGGGATAGTGATCGGGATATCCGGGGGGATCGACTCTGCAGTAGCTGCCGTGATGTGTTGCAGGGCGGTAGGGAGTGACCGGGTGCTCGGACTCATGCTCCCATCCCAGGTGACACGCCGGGAAGACCAGGAGGATGCTGCACTCCTCTGCCAGACGCTTCGCATGGAGCAGCGGATCATCAGCATCGATCCCGTCCTCTCCGCATACCGCCAGATGCCCGGGTTCCGGGAGACCCCCTACCTGCTCGGCAACCTCATGGCCCGGACACGGATGGCAATCCTCTACTACCATGCAAACCAGGATAACCGCCTCGTCTGCGGCACCTCGAACAGGACCGAATACCTCCTCGGCTACTGTACCAAGTTCGGAGATAATGCAGCTGACTTCCAGCCGATTCTCCACCTGTACAAGACCGAGGTCTTTGACATCGCCCGTGACCTCGGGATCCCTGAACCGATCATCACGAAAAGGCCGTCGGCAGGGCTCTGGGAAGACCAGAGCGACGAGGCAGAGATAGGGCTGACCTACCCCGAGATCGATGCTGCCCTGACCGCGCTTGAAAAAAACACCTGGGTCAGTACAACGCCTATCGAAGAGCGCGTCCTCGCTCTCGTAAAGAAGAGCGGGCACAAGCGCAGAGCCCCCCCTAGCCTGTTGTCAGGAATGCCCTGAAGAGCTGGATCCCGGACCCCGGGTTGTTCAGGAATGCCAGGTGGCCAGTCCCCACAAGGTTGTAGAGGTCCCCGGGGGGAAGGGCGATCTGGTCACGCAACTCGCCGGCTGAAATGATCCGCAGATCCCGTGCCTCCGGGTATGCGGGATTTCTCACCAGGGTGCCATCTGCACGTTCATAATATGCAGCGCCCCGCCTCTCCTCGTAGTCTCCATACCTGCTCTCGAATGCGCTCGAGACAATATTTGCCATGATCAGGTCACTATCCCCGGCATTGATGGTCACATGGCCGTAGCCCGGCGGAACGATAACAATGTCCCCAGCCTGCGCATCCACGAGGACTACATCAGAAACATCACGCTTCTGGAGCAGGTAGTGGGCGTGCCCGGAAAGGACCTGGTAGATCTCCGGGTACCCGATACCGGACGGGGCATCCGGATGGTAGTGCCCCTTGGTCTTTGCCCGCTCACCACAGATCTCCCGCGAGGTGATGGCAGTAATATCGTAGCGGAGCTGTTCTGCCGAGAGCCAGTCGCGGTCTTCAGGGGTCAGGGCGAGGTCGCGGAACATAAAGTAGAGTGCCCCCTCTTCCCAACAATCCGGAGTTGCCAGAACACTCCGCATATCCTCAACCAGCCGCACATCCGGCGGAGGGAGAGGACCATCCCAGCATTGCATTACTCTCTCTTTCTCACCCTGAAGAAATAATAACCTGCTCCTGCTGCTGCAACGATCAGGACGAGTATCCCGATGAACGGGAAGATATCTGACGATTCAAGGACCGTCACCTTCACCTTCATGGAATCCGAGATCTGGCTGTTGCCAAGGGCATCACGGTACCGGATCTCCGAGTCGAGGCCATAATCTTTCGGCGTTGCTGACGCGTCCACGGTGACGATAAAACGTGCCAGGGCGGCCTCACCGGGGTCGAGATCACCGAGGAACGCGGTGTCATCGTTGCTGGTGAACGGGTCAACGGCACTTATCCTGGCCTGGGCATTGTATGCAGGTGCCGGACCCATGTTGCGGTACTCGACCTCTATTACCTGTCGTGCCCCGGGCCTTAGCGGCTCAGGATCCCTGGCAATGGAGAAACCGATCTTCCCCTCAACCGGAACCCCGATGGTGAGGACCCGGGAGTTCACCTGGTCGCCGGACCCGTCCTCGTATACCAGGAAGAGATCGAGCGGGTAGCTCTGGTTCCCTGCCTCCCGGGAGACCGAGACCTTGAACCGGGCATCGACCGTGGCACCGACCGGGAAATCACCGATGTAAATGCTGCTGTCCGTCGGAATGACCGGGCTTGCACCATTCCGGGCTATCCTGACAATCGCCGAACCTGCATCCACATACCCGGTGTTCCGTATCCGGAGGGAGAGGTACCCCTCGTTTCCGGCATTCAGGTGTTCGGTCAGGAGGGACTCCACAGAGAGGAAGGCTTCCGGTTTTATCCGTATGGGGAGGCTGATGGTCTCTTCCACGTCCTTATAGTAGTAGCTGATGGCGTCCTGTCCGTGCTGTTCGGCACTCCGGAGGTAGGTATAGTGGATAGCCAGCGGGAGGGTATAGTCTCCTGCAGGGGCGTCAGGATCGAATTTCACCACGAAGGGGACCACAACGCTCTTCCCCCCAAGGATATCGCCGGCAAGCTGGGGGTCGGACTTGATGGTGACCGGGACATCTCCCGGCACCAGGGTTGCCCGGACAAGGCGTGCGGTGTTCGGAAGGTCATCCCGCTCAACGATCCCGGACTGTACAAACTTGATGTCAATGAGCCCACGGTTCTCAATACTGACCCTGAGCGTTGTCTCCTGACCGGGTGAGAATTCGTTTGTGCCAGCGACCGCTGCCGTGATGTCAGGCCCCCCTGAAAGGTATTTTGTATCGGCCATCGCCGGGGCACCAATTAATCCAATAAAAACGACCAGAACTGCAAATCGAGTGATATCCATGCTTTTTCACGTGTTGTTATTATGATAACAACATTTAAGAACCGACTCTATATATATCTATGGAATGTCAGCCCCGACAGCACAACCGCTGGCAATTGCCGATGCGCTCAAATCCCTCGGTCTTACCAAGTATGAGGCGCTGGTATACATCGCCCTGCTGCGGGCAACGGGCGCGACTGCAACAGAGATCCATGACCTCTCGGGGGTCCCCCGCGCATCGGTCTACCCGGTCCTGGAGCGGCTTGCACAAAAGCAGCTGGTCTCGGTATCCAATACGTCCCCGAAACGGTTCAACCCCGTTCGTCCCGACGATGCTATCGCAAGCCTCCTCCAATCGATCGAGAACGATGCGGCAAAGGCAAAAAAAATCCTGAACAAGGTCTATTCCCAGGCGTCACGCACAGACAGGGGCGACCAGGAACTGATCTGGAGCATCCATGGAGACGAGCAGATCCGTTCGCGTCTCTTCGATCTCCTCCAGGGGGCAACGGAGCGGGTGAAGATCATCTTTTTCTGGGACCACCCGAAGAACGAGCTGATCCGGAGGCTCTGCTCCCTCGATGAGCGTATCCGCGTTGAGATCATCACCGATGGATGGACCGGGCCTGTGCCCGGCCATATGAACGTGATGATCCGGCAACCACCCAAAGAGACCGAGTGCAGCGGGGGAGGAACATTCATGGCAGGCGGGATCATTCTCATCGATCAGAAATCCGCCATGGTCGTGATGGGGTCCAGGGATGAAGGATTTACTGCCCTCTATTCCGATTCTCCCGGATTTATCCGGTTCTTCACAATGTACTGGAATTTATTCTCGCACCTTGGATGAGCGGTACCGTTTCAGTAATCCAGTATCTCGGTCATCGTCTCAACATCGAGCAGGCCCTTTATTGCGTGGATCGTGACATCAATTCCCGCCTCCCTGATAGCAGCCATAGGATTTGTTCCCCCGAGAGCAACGATCCCCATGTACTGGGGGCTCACCTCCACACCCAGGGCAGGGGTGTTCGGGAGACCGATATCCAGTATCCCGGTGAACGGGGACCCTGTCAGGTCATCCATCACCTGGCCGATCCGGTGTTCTGCTTCCATGTGGCATTCCCGGATATTTGCAAGGATTGTACCACTTCCCTTTCGCATCACATCAGAGATCGAGGTTATCTCCTGGGAGATGAGGACCTGGAGCGGATCGATTGTCGTATACTCATACAGGATCAGGTGGGTGAACCTCCGTGGGATGCGTTGCTCTATCTCCACCACACCACCACCGATGGGATTGACCGGGATACCCCGGTGCATCAGGATGCCGTCAAGGGTACTGCTGCAGACCGTCACGATCCCGGTCCTGCCTTCCGGCACTCTGAAATCTCCCACTTCCTCCCCGTGCGGTATAAACCTGACCAGCCCGCTGACGCACACCCCTGCCTTGAATGCATCCTTGTAGATGGCGATCGCCCCTTCGAGATCTTCGTTCTTTACCAGGGAGAGATTGTACACGAATTTGCCACGGCCGGTACGGGGATCATAGGTTAGCTGGACCGCATACTCCTCGATCTTGTGGCTGACAAATTTCAGGGGAAGATTCATCAGTACTTCATCATTGCCCGCAATAGAAAAATTGTTCTATGAGATGAAGGAAATGTATGGTTGATGGAATCAAAATTGCGGGGAAATGCTGGAAATGCGGTAAAAGCCATTCTCGAGGCTGCAGGGTTTGAGATACAGGATGTTGACGCCCCGGTCGACTTTTCCGCGATGCGGGAAGAGGAAGTGCTCCTGGTTCTCTGCTCCAATGATGTATCCGAGATAGAGGAGTTTGACCGGACAAAATTCAGCCTCAGGGTCGATGAACAGGAACTGGAATGCCGCAAACTTGTTTTTTCGCTCGAAGAGGGACTCCGGACAGAGCAGTCTATGACCTGGGGAGTCAAGGAGTTTGTACGATACGCCGGGGAGGCTGCTCTTGCACGGGTGCTGGAACGGCCTCTCGCTCTCTCATTTGCCGCTGCTCATCAGGAGGCGCCGGCTGCAGGGGAGGAGCCCTCCGGGGCAGACGTCTCATCAGGCATCATTGTCCCCCATTTCCCCATCAAGGTCAACAAACAGGCTGCAGGGAAGATCGCTGGCATACCCGGGAATCCCGTGCTCCGCTTCATGCCCCACTGGTTCTTCCGCTACGTCAGTTCCGGAGAGAGTACCTACAAGGACCACCGGATCCTGTTCGATGGCGAGGGATCGGGTGCCATCAATGCCATCAATGGCATCAGGATCGAGGCAGACGGGACAGCAATCGCCGAGCGGGAGATCCCTGCAGATGCCGAAGTGGTCAAAAGCCACCTGTCCCGCGAAGAAGCCATTGAGCAGCTCTCCCAGCAGCTGATCACCAGTCTGAGCCGGCAGGTCCGGATCAAGCAGGTGAAAGGTGATGCCATCTTCTACGAAGAGAAGACCATCCGCCCGGACAAAAATAATATCACGATCGATATGATCCAGGTATACGTCCCGGTCTGGCAGATCCGGGGCAAGAAGATCGTTGAAGTGAATGCCACGAACGGAGAGATCCTCTCGGTCCCCATGGACGAGGGCGTGGAGATTCTCTAGGGAACGACATGATCGTCGTTCTTGGTGGCGGACCGGCGGGCAGAACCGCCGCGATTGCCCTTGCCCTTGGCGGGCGCGAAGTGATGCTCGTCGAGAAAGGGGGGATCGGGGGCCAGTGCCTCCATACCGGGTGCATGATGGTCTGCGCCCTCAACGATGCAGCGAGGACACTCGCTGCAACCCGTCACCTGCATGATCTCGGGATAGTTGATACGGTGCCCTCGATACAGTTCTCCCGCCTCCTCGCATCGATGAAGGCAATCCAGGAGAAGATAGAGGGAATACTCGATACTGAGACACGGGCCGCCGGTGTGACCATCGTCTATGGAAAGGAGGGGCGCCTGGACGGGTCGTCTGTCTTCCTTGACGGGGAGAGGGTCCCTGCAGAGGCAGTCATTGCTGCCACCGGTTCATACCCCAACATTCCTGATGTTCCGGGGATCACCTGCCAGGGGGTGTATACTCCCCACACGCTCAAGGGTATGCCTGAGATCCCGAACGAGATGATCATCATAGGGGGTGGCATCATGGCTGCCGAGTTCTCCTATATTTTCCAGGAATTCGGCACGACTGTTCACCTGGTCAGCAGGAGCCCGGTCCTGAAACACCTTGACCCGAAGCTCATTGCACTTGCAAAAAAAGAACTGGCCAGGACCCACCTGCATGAACACACTTCAGTCACCTCGATAGAGGGCGAAGACAGTATCGAAACGGTGCACCTCACTGGCCCGGGGGGGAATTTTACCCTCACCCCTGACGCGGTTTTTATTGCAGCCGGGCTTGTGCCGCGATCCGGGCAACTCTCAGGGATAGAGAAGCGAAAGAACGGGGAGGTGGTCGTAGACCGCCATATGCAGACAAATGTGAAGGGTGTGTACGCCTGCGGTGACGTTACCGGATCGCCGTGCCTCACCCCGGTTGCCAGGCGTGAAGGATTCGTTGCCGCAGAGAACATCCTGGGACGGGAAACGGTCATGGAATATACCGGGATCCCCCAGTCCATGAGCCTCTTTTACGATTATGCGTTCATTGATGCGGATACCTCGTGTTCAGCATCGGCTTCGATCCCCGGTCCTGCAGGGCCGGGTACGTTCTGGTCGGTACCATCAGGGATGACCGGGTATGCCAGGGTGAGCGTGGACCCCGAGAGTGGGTGCATCTGCGGGATTGACGCGGTGGGTCCTGCAGCAGGGATCATCGCTTCCTACCAGGCGTTTCTGATGCGGGAGGGGATCGGCGCGAGAGAGTATGACCAGTTTCTCGAGGTGCATCCCATGACCGACGGGATCTACCCGCTCATGAAATACCTCGCCGGCCGGCTGAAACAGGATACATTCCCCTGAGGTGCAGCTACACCTGCTGTTCGCGCTCCCATCCCCGGACGATGGTGATCAGGTCATCCGGCCGCTCCTCGGACCAGCCGATTGCCCCGATATACACATTCCCTGAATTGCCATCGATACTGATGACCGCACCTTCCCGCAGATCGTGTCCGCTCAGGGTGCAGCGCTTCCGCACCACATCGATTGCGAGACCTTCGCACGAAACAACACAGACCTTGCCCAACTGCCGCGCCACCACCGCCGCATGGGACGTTCGTGCACCCCGCATGGTCAGGAGCCCCCGGGCCGCCGCAATGCCCGGCAGATCGTCCGGGGATGCCGTCTCCCGGACGAGGATGACCGGCCTCCCTTCCGCTGCCTCCCGCTCGGCACGCTCTCCTGAAAACGTGATGGCCCCGGTAGCGACGCCCCCCGATGCCGGGATTCCTACCGCAACCGGATAGTCCTGGGATTTCACGTTCTGGACCGTGATGGCATCAAGGTCAATCTCGCGAAGCATCCATATCACGTCCGACGGTGAGATGATCCCTTCCTGACACATAGCGACAGCAATTTTCAGGGCCGCGTACGGCGATCGTTTTCCGGAACGTGTCTGAAGGATAGAGAGGGTCTCCTCCTGGACCGTGAACTCGATATCCTGCATATCGCGGTACTGGGCCTCGATCTTCTTTCCGATCTCTGCAAGCTCCCTGTACACGGCAGGCATCGCCCGCCGGAACTCTGCCTGTGCTGCAGCCGATTCCTCACCGGAGACCACGTCCTCACCCTGGGCGCCGAACTTGAAATCGACGAGCATTTCACCGGTCCCGAGCCATGGATTCCTCGTGAACGCAACTCCGGCACCTGAATGTGACCCCATGTTCCCAAATACCATTGCCTGCACGGTTACTGCAGTTCCCCTGACCTCCCGGATAAGGTTCATCTTCCGGAACGATTCAGCACGGGGATTGTTCCATGACCGGATCACCCCCTCCGCAGCGCATACGAGCTGCTCGTGCACATCGGCAGGGAACCGCCTTCCCGTCTGGTTCGCAAATATCCTCTCATACTGGAATGCGAGATCCCGGAGACTGCCTGAACTGAGCTCCAGGGGATCGGTAACCCCTTCTGCTTTGAGCACCGCACCCAGTGCTGACCGGAACAGCTGGGAGTCCTGGTGAAAGATGACCCGTGAGAACTCATGGAGGATTCGCCGGTAAGAATCCCATGCGAATGCAGGGTTCCCTGACATGAAGATGAGCCCCCTGATGGTCTCCTGGTTCAGTCCGACATTCAGGAGGGTATCCATCACCCCGGGCATCGAGACCGGGGCGCCCGACCTGACCGAGACGAGCAGGGGGCGCCGGGTTCCGCCGAAGACCGATTCGGTTGCCTTTTCAAGGAACGCGATCCCGTTCTTCAGGAGATCGAAGAAATCGGGGGGTAATGATTCATTCTTCCGGTAATACTCCTCGCAGATGGAGACCGGGAGTGAGAAGCCTGGTGGTACCGGGACTCCCATCTGGGACATGGTCGCAAGGCTTGCCGCCTTGTTCCCAAACTCTGCCGAAGGCACATCATCGCGGACCCCTGCCCCGAACCTGACCATCCGCTGGGTGGGTTTTACCATCTGGCCCCCCTCTTCACCGGTTCATCCCCTCGAGGACGCGGTCCCGGATGATATAGACCGCTTTCATGAGCGAGTTCGTGGACTCTTCTATCATCCTGACGATCTCCAAAAAGACCGCCATCTCCTTGTAATCGGTGGACCAGTCCAGGATGATCTTTTCAGCATGCCGGAGCCCGTCATCGCACTCCCGCTCAAACCCGATAACCCGGTCGACGGCTTTGAGGAAGTCCTGCATCTCGTCACGGCTGTAACCCCGGTGGATGTGCTGGGATGCCATCAGGGCTTTTAAAAACTCCTGGCTGCTCCTCACCGCAATCTCGGCAAGCTCCGTGATCTCAACGGTGATCTTCCGTGAGGAGGTCACGGCCGGGACCAGTGTTGCAAAGAACATGGCCTCTTCAAGGTAATCGAGGGCATCGTCTGCAACCGTGATCAGGTCCGAATAGAACTGTGCCGCCTCAATTCTCCGGGAAAGGGAGCGGACTTTGATTACGAGTGCGTCTGCCTCGCTCTCCCAGAGTTTGGCACGTTTCGCGCTCCCTGCAGCATACCCGCCGTCCCCTCCCCGCTGGAACGCAATCAGGGTATCGCGCAGCACCCGTGCAACGTCAATGATCAGCGTGGCATGCTCCTCGCAGATCTCCATCAGGTTCTCGTGTTCGGTCCGGAAGTAGCGGAGGAGCTCGGCCTTTATCTCGTCCTGGATGAGGAGGCGCGATCGACCTGTTCGAAGACCCGTTGACGCTGCCTTCAGTACCCATTCGAAGTATTCACAGGTCTTCTCCCGTCCGAGTATCTGGTAGAGGGGCTCGCCATACCGGAGCGGGACCCGGGCGGCGAGTTCGAGCGCATCGTAGATGATCTTCTCCCCGCCGAGCAGGAGGAAGGCCATGTGACCATACTCGTTATCTGCGGCCCATTTGAGGACCGCTGCTGCATCCTTGTTGGGGAGGAAGGTCCGGAGCCGTTTCCGTGCCCGGTTCCAGTCGATGAGGAAGACGAGCCGCGAGCCGAGGCAGGCAAGGAAGCGGGCGAGATCGCCTCGATCCTGTGCAGGGTACTTCCCGACAGAGAGGTGGTAGACCTTCGCCTCGAACCGCTCGCCACCCTTCCGTGAGAGGGTGTCCTGCCAGAGCACCCCCTGCTCTTCGAACAGGCTCTGGAAGAACTGGAGCCTCGGCATGTGGATATCGGTGTAGATGACCGAGACGGTCAGATCGTCAACATTCACCACGAGCACGTGTGCATCGGTCATACCGATATCGTTCTGGATGACGAGCCTCGTCCCCGTCCGTGTCGCCGTGGTGCCAAGACCCGGGTGTTCGAACCGGAGCGGGGCCGTCCGGTTCACCCCCTGCATGAATGCCGCAACGAGTTCCCGGTCTTCATCATCGAGCAGGTAGGTCATCGCCCCGTCGATGATCTCGCTCGCGAGCTCCCCCTGCAGGGTATTGAGTGCCCGGTGGAGGTCCATGACGAGGAGATGGATGCTGTCTGATTCCCCCTGCTCCCCTGCAGTGATTCGCTGGATAACTGCATCCTCGATGCTATCGCTCTCATCCGACAGGATCTCGGGAAGCAGGTTTTCCAGGCGCTCCCTGAACCCTTCGCCCTGGGCATCACCGCGGGAGAGGAGGGGGGTCGCCATCTCTTCGAGGCAGGTCCGGACTCCTGCAAGGATTGCAGCAGCATGGGGGACCTGGTAGACACCGGGCCGTATCGTGACGCTCCCGCTGACCACGTGATCGAGGTCTGGATCATCCACCCCTGCCGCCTCCCGCTCTGCCCGGAGATTTGAGAATTCGCTTCCCGGGTGACGGGCGCGGGACTGGGCGGCCTGGAGGAGAGTGAAGTAGTACTTCACGCGATCATTTGCTGCAAGGGCGGCATTGACGAGTGCGGGGAGGATCAGCTCGTCTTCACCGAGCTCCCGGATCATCTTCTTCTTGGTCAGCATATGCAGGCGTTCCTGGATATTCCGATATGGGTACCGGATACCGTTTCTGCTTGTACCTGAACGATAGATAGTGGTACCGGGAATAAAGCATTTGCTACCAGAGAGAATAGAGCACTCTTGAGACTATTGAGGTCCGAACAGGATAGTGAACGTTCCCTGAGCGGAGGAGTGCCCTGGTATCAGGTGCAGAAGTAACCGTGCGTTCAGACAGGTTTGGGATGAGATCCTGTCCATGGGCTCGTATCCGGGATGGAGTGGTGCTTTATCGGAGAGTATCTCATTCATTTCTCCACGGACACTGCCGGAGGAAGAAGAGAAGGGGAAGTGAATTCCACCGGAGCGCCACATGAGCCTAATATTTTCCGATATACCGGGCGGGGACCATCACATCTATTTTGTAGGAGTGGATGGCATGGGCCCTGATCACGAAGTAGTACTCCCTTTCCAGGGACCCTTCATAGAACTTCTCCACCCAGGGCCGGGGGTCATACTCTTTGCCTTTCTTCCAGTACTTCGCATCAAGTCCTCCGGGAGGGGTGATCTCCCTGAACAGGGAGTCATCCCCGGCATTCCTGACTTCAATGACAAACGTGGGGAAGACCTGGACGGCGAAATAGTCTGCCGGGCCCCCCATCCTCGATGAGGTCTCGCCGATGAAGGTGGTCTCCCAGGGATCCACCGTGTAGTGCAGCTCCCAGTACGGGAACGGGATGGAGAATGTCTGGGTCACACCCCCGAGGTCTGACTGGATGGTGACATACGACAGGAAGACCTCAGGTTCCGGGGTTGCATAGGGAAGGCGGGTATAGGTGGGTACTGTCGTCGGAGGGAGGGGTGATGCATACCAGAGCGATCGCGAATCCCCGCTCCATGCCGGGGTGGGGGTGGGAGTGGGGGAGACAGGGATGGTCGCCACAGGTGTTGGCGGGAGGAGGAGCGGTGTCGGTTCCGGGGTTGGTGTTGGGAAGAGCTGGAACGGGAGGGGTACGATCGGGTCTTTTCCGGTTACCGCAGGTAGTGCAACCAGGAGGGCGACGACAAGCACGATACCAGTCGCCAGCGCGACGATGGCGATGGTCCGCTTCTCCATACCCGAATGTTGGCTCCCAGCCCCTATAAGTAGATGCCTGACAGGGAATCCGGACCCCCAATTTGCGTTTGATTCGGGGAGAGTTCAGGGAATCTGCGAACGGATACCACGCCGGTCATTTTCCCTGATACTATCCCCCCGTCTACCGGGAATTCCTTTTACTCTCCCGGGATTCTTTCCCGGTAATGCATCCAGATTTTCATTTTTATACCTGAGCGTTGATCGGTCATTGGGTGGGAGGAACAGGAGGGGCCCCGTGGTGCCGCCCTGGTTTCTGGGGGTGTACCCTCATCACACTCCAGAGAAAACCATCCTTTCAGCGGTCCCTCCCGTAATGGAGGGTAAAAAGCGTCATGTACTCGTCGGCATAGCTGGAAGAGTCGCACCGGAGGGAAAATTCCGGGCCGAGCACCTCGGAAAAGAGCGTGTTCCACTGGTTTTGCAACATGTGGTAATCGGTGCGGACGCCCCGGGGCTGGCTGAGGATGGAGACGAGTTCTGTCATCAGGAACGAATCGACACAGTCGATCACCACGTCCACCGGGGCGTCGTGGGCGAAGACAAAGTCGATGATCCGGCCGTATGACTGGTATACCGAGAGGGCAAGGTCCGGCGAATAGAGGTCAGGGGTATCGTTGTTCGCATCGAGCTCGAAGAGGAGAAGGTGGTCGATCCATGGCTTCAGCCGGGAGAGGTGGGTCCGCTTGTCTTCGAGCGGCATATGGTGGTATGCAAGCGAGCTCATGGCGATATCGAACGGCTGATCGATCCGGCATGAATAATCCTGGACCCGGCAGTTCGCGACCTCGATCCGGGCATCCGGGAATGCGGTGCCGACCGTCTCCCGTGCAAGACCTGCCATTGCAGGCGACGGTTCAACCAGGATTACCTCGCTCGCACCCGGCACCTTTCCTGTCTCCATCAGGTGGGCGAGGAGGGCCACAGTCAGCGCCCCGTCGCCGCACCCGATGTCCATGAACCGGACCGGCTCATCAAAGACAGGGAGGGAATGGCCGCACTGCCGGATGAACTGTTGCCTCGCCCCCCTCATGGCAGGGACCCCGGCAAAATGGATGAACGGCCGGGGGTCCTGGAAGACCACTGCAGGGGGAGTCAGCCGGCTTCCATGGCGCTCCAGGAACCCGAGGAGGAATGCACAGCAGAAGAGCCCGTCCTCCTCGAGCAGTGCCCCGGTCTCCAACCACTCCCTGCTCTGTTCACCGGCCCCGTTCGCTGCAAGGAGGGTCGCGATATAGAAATGGAAAGCGGGCACAAGGTTCCGGCGGACCTTCGCATCATAGTGCCCGGGGGGCACTGCGTCCCGGAGGATTTCGTTCGCGTACCCTGCCCATTGCCGTTTCTCCAGATCTGATAGGAAGAGCATGGCGTACCTGACAGGTGTATGAAGAGGTGAGGGAAAAATGTGTTGAAACCTGAGAAAAGGACACGCTCGG
>DUGL01000038.1:0-8844 GCA_013331415.1 Methanoregulaceae archaeon
CCATCTGATCGTGCTGAGATGAAGCGGTCTTCACTGCTGGGAAACCAGCCGGTTCTTTCACCGACAAATGCATCACAGTCCGGGAGGTAGGGCTTGATGTCAATCAGGGGTGTCCCATCAAGCATATCAACGCCGCTGACGATCAGGCAGTTCCCTTCTACCTGGTGGAGGCAGACGACCGAGAACCCGATTGAATTGGGCCTGCTGGGTGCCCTGGTAGAGAACACTCCATGGGGAACCGTATCGAGAAAAGGAACCAGCTGAAGTCTGCAGTCACATGACCGGTGAAACTGGTAGATGAGAATGATGCGTGAGAACCCTCCGATATCAAGCAAGCCATCGGCAAATTCGGAAAAGACCTCTACTGTTCCGGTAATCTCTTCTCCACCAACCGTCTGGATAGGCATTCCGGCAGGATCCTGGTAGGGTGTGTGGATGATTCCAATCGGGTGATAACAGATCCTCTTTTTCATGGAGACCCGCTTCTCTAACATCTCTGCCATGAGGTAAAATAATTGTTAAACCAATTGGTTATACCAGATTAAAAAATCAGCCACATTTGGGCAGAAATTTATAGGTTACAATCCACTGTAAAACTATGAACCGACTAGTAAAATACAGTACAGTAGCGCTCCTCGTTGTAGCGTTCATACTGTCCTGTGCATGTGTCAGCCAGGAACAGGGAGTACCAGCGACAACCCCTGCCACTCCTGCGCCGGGAGAGAAGGTCACGGTAAAAGTCTTCCATGCAGGAAGCCTGACGGGACCTTTCGAGAAACTGAAAGCCGGGTTCGAGGCGAAGTACCCCAACACCGAAGTCCTCCTCGAGCCGGCCGGCAGTGTGGATTGCATCAAGAAGGTGACGGACCTCGACAAGCCGGCTGATGTCGTTGCATCTGCTGATTATGCACTGATTCCCCAGTACATGGTACCGGCCGATGCCGACTGGTACCTCACCTTCGCAAAGAACCAGATGACCCTCGCTTACACGGACAGGAGCATGTACGCATCCGAGATTACGGCGGATAACTGGTACGAGATCCTGTCCCGCGATGGAGTCCGGTGGGCATTCTCCGATCCCAATGCAGACCCCTGTGGATACCGTTCGCCCATGGTCATCCAGCTTGCGGAGGATTACTATGGTGACGCCACGATATTCGAGACCCTCATAAGCGTGCACTCCGGGATCACAGCCTCGGAGAGCGGAGGAGTCTGGACCATCGATGCAACGAATCCGACACCTGATGGAACAAAACTGACCATCCGGCCCAAGAGCGTTGAGCTGGTCCAGATGCTGCAGGCCGGTGGCATCGATTATGCCTGGGAGTACATGAGCGTCTCAGTGCAGAACGACCTGAAATATGTCGTTCTCCCCGAGGCAATCGACCTCTCTTCGGTCGACTATGCTGACGACTACGCAACCGTCCAGACCAGGGCGGTGAAAGGAGATGGCACAACCCTGTATGTGGGAGCACCTATTGTATACGGGGTAACGGTTCCGAAGATTGCCGAGCATCCCGACTACGGCATCCTCTTTGTTCAGATGTTGATCGGTCCTGAAGGGCAGGCCATCCTCACCGCAGATGGCCAGCCCCCCATTGTTCCTGCCGGCGGATTCGGGGATGTACCATCAGAGCTATCCGGTATGGTCACCATGAAATCCTAACCTTTTTTTTTTAAAAAAAAGAACGTCAGCGACCTTTGAAATGTGAGGGGATACCGGTATCTGATGGAGGAGCAGGGCATGGCTGATTCAGGAGGAGGATCACTCTGGGCACGGTACAAGAGAGCCGATTCCACCCTGATCGCGTTCTCGCTCATCGGGTCAACCCTGGTCATCTTATCCTTCCTGGCATTGGCGACCATAACCCTGACCCAGCTTGCCGATCTCCCCTTCCTCATCAAGGTAGCCACCGATACCCGGGTGATCAATTCCATCCTCCTTACATTCGGGGCCGGCCTCACGGTGGTGTTCATCCTCCTCCTTTTCGGAACCCCTCTTGCCTATGTCCTTGCCCGGACCCATTCGCGGGTGAACAGCCTTGTCGAGGCCTTGATAGACATTCCCCTGGTGCTCCCCCATACCGTGGCAGGGATCATGGTCTACCTGCTCTTCATGCAACGGGGGCTGCTGGGTGCGCCCTTCAAGGAGATCGGGATCGTGTTCGAAGACGCATTCCCGGGAATCGTGGTGGCGATGCTCTTCGTCTCCATACCCTTCTATGTCAACACCGTCCGGGAAGGGTTCCAGAAAGTCCCGGTGCACATCGAGAACGTGGCCCGCACGCTGGGGGCTACCCGGTTCAGGGCCTTCATCCTGATCGTGCTTCCGCTCTCAGCCCGCCAAATTCTGAACGGTAGTGTCCTCGCCTGGGGCAGGGCAATCAGCGAGTTTGCTGCGGTGATCATGATCGCCTACTACCCGATGATCGTCTCCACGCTGATCTACTACCGGTTCACTACCGGGGGACTCAGGGAGAGCAGCGCGATTGCCTTCCTGATGATCCTGGCCAGTTTCTCGATATTCCTGGTTCTGCGCATTGCGACCCGGTACCTGGGGAGGTACGATGATCGCGTTTGACCATGTCAGCATCGCCCTCGGTGATTTTACTCTCGAGGATATCTCCTTCACCGTGAAGAAAGGGGAGTATTTTTTTATCATCGGGCCGTCCGGAGCCGGGAAGACCATCCTCCTCGAGGCAATTGCAGGGCTGCATGTCCCTGACCAGGGGAGGATCCTCCTCGCCGGTAAGGATGTGAGCATGATTCCTCCCGAACAGAGGGGTGTAGGGCTCGTATACCAGGACTACTCGCTCTTCCCGCATATGACGGTCGAAAAGAACATTGCCTTTGGCCTGAAGATGCACCACCTCCCTCTACCAGAAATTAAAAACACCGTGGAGGGGCTCCTCTCCCGGTTTGGTATCGAACATCTCCGTTCTCGTGCAACACTTACCCTTTCCGGGGGAGAGATGCAACGGGTGGCGCTTGCCCGTGCGCTGGCCATCGATCCTGATGTCCTCCTCCTCGATGAACCTCTATCGGCACTCGATCCCGGCATGAAAGAGCACTTCATCCATGTGCTCAAGGATATTCACCAGGAAAACGGACTCACCATCATCCAGGTCAGCCATGACCGACACGAGATACTCTCGCTCGGCACCCGGATGGCCCTGGTAATGGACGGATGCCTGGAGCAGGAAGGATCGGTCCGGCAGGTCTATGCAGCCCCGGCCTCGCGGCGGGTTGCCGGGTTCATCGGATACGAGAATGTCATCGATGGAGTGGTGGTGTCTTCGCGTGACGGGGAGTGCCTGATTGATGTCTCGGGGGTGATACTGCGGACATCCTGCACTATCCCGGAAGGCAGGAAGGTTACGTTCTGTATCGGTGCTGATGAGATCGTGGTTCATCCCATAGAAGCACAGGTTGCCGGCGATGAAAATGCTGTAAGAGGGGTTGTCACCGCTGTCAGCCAGGCGGGATACCTGACCAGAGTGCGGATCGATGCTGGTATCACCTTCTCAGCTGTGATGGTCAGGGAGGCAGCAGATACGATGGCCCTGAAAGTGGGATCCCCGGTTCTGTTCACCATCAGGAAGACCGCAATCAGGATAATTGGGCAGTGACACGTCCGATGCCCCCAACCAGAATTCCTCTTCATCCTATTCCAATAGTCATCACTCTTATCCTAATCACCATGAAGGGTGATGGAATGGAAGCATTCCGAAAGGGTGAAGAGAGGTGATGGCAGTGAAGAATCACCGATGCATCTTCCTCGTGTTCCTGGTATTCCTCTGCCTTTTTTCCGGTGGTGTCCGCTGAACCAATAACGGAGCTGAAGGTGTCCCGGTATTCTGTTGATGGGGTGTGGGGGCGGACAGCCCCCACAAAATGTATCTGGTTTATCAATTGTATCCAGACCAGATAGCGAAGAGCCTTCAGAATAATGTTCATCCAAAATGTCGTGAAAAGAAATACCGTTAAAAAATCAATCCGCTTCTGTCCGTTCCACCACGTGTATCGCGCTGGCCTTGAAGGCGAGATCGGTCGTTACCCCAGGCCCGAGCCCAAGCTCCTCGTACGACCGCTGGGTGATAACCGCGATGAGCGGTATGCCGGCATCAACCTTCATCCTGACCATGGGCCCGATCGGGAGAACCTTCGTGATCCGGCCGGTAAATTCGTTGCGTGCACTGCTTCTCACCCCGTCCTTTACATGGAAGGTGATATCCTCAGGCCGCATGTACACCGTGACAGGGGTTCCAGGAGAGAGCGGGGTGGTTGCAACGATTGATGTGCCGTTTATCTCGATGGATGCAAGACCCTGATCATTCCGGGCGATGGTCCCTTCAAGGATATTCTCGACACCCACCATGCGGGCAACAGCCCTGGTCATCGGCTGGTAGAAGATCTCCTTCGAGGTCCCGATCTGACCGATCCTGCCATCTATCACAACAGCCATGCGATCAGCCAGCCGCTGGCCTTGCACCATGTCATGGGTTGAGAGGACAACGGTGATGCCGAACCGGTCCTTGAGGGTACTGACCAGGCGCTCGATCGTCTCGGTAGAGACCGGGTCGAGGTTGGCGGTGGGCTCATCAAGGAGGAGTATGTCAGGTTTTGTGGCAATCGCCCGGGCGATGGCAACCCGCTGCATCTCCCCGCCGGAGAGGGTGGTCGCCTTGCGCTCCTGGTAGTCCCCGAGACCGACCAGGTCGAGCGCTTCAGGTACCCGGGCCTGTATCTCCTCATTTCCAATATCACGGAACCGCAGCCCGATCGCAACGTTCTCAAAGACCGATCCCCGGAGTGGCGATGGTTTCTGGAAGACCATGCTCATCGTTCTCCTGACGGCAATCCTGTCCCGGTCTTTCATGGATGAAATATCAGTGCCATCGATGAATATTCCCCCGCTGGTCGGGCGCTCCAGCATATCGATAAGGCGGAGGATGGTGGTCTTTCCCGAACCGCTTGGCCCGATGAACGTGAAGATCTCACCGTGATCGATGGTGAAAGAGACGTCTTTCAACACCTCCTTCTCACCAAAATTCATGAAAACCCTGTCAAACCCGATCATCCAATCAGCGCTCCTGCACGAGGAAGAGAATCCCCGTCACCATCATGGCGATAGCGAGGAGGATGATCCCGAGTGCTATCGAGAGCGAGAGGTTTCCCATAGAGGTTTCAAGAGCGATGGCAGTGGTGAGCACGCGGGTGTATCCCCTGATATTTCCCCCGATCATCATCGCGGCTCCTACCTCGGAAATTGCCCGCCCGAAACCGAGGATGACCCCGCCAAGGATGGCAAACCGCGCTTCCTTGACGATCACAACGATGGTCTGGATCTCGCTGGCTCCGAGCGAAATGACGGTATCCTGCTTGGTCCTGCTCACCCCCGAGAGCGCGATCAGGGTCATCCCGATCATAAGGGGGATGATGAGCACGATCTGACCAATGATCATGCCGGTGGGGGTGAACATGAGCCGGAGAAACCCGAACGGTCCTGACCGTGAGAGGAGGAGGAATACCAGGAGGCCGGCCAGCACGGTGGGGAGGGCATAGAGGGTCTGGATGATCGTGACAAGCCCCCGCTTCCCGCCAAACTCCCTGAAGTGAATGAATCCACCGATGGGTATGGCAATCAGTGAACCGATGAGGGTCGCCGAGAGGGAGATGAGCAGCGATCGCACGGTTATCTCGAGGACTTCCTCGTCCAGTGCGGCAATCAGCTGGAATGCCTGGATGAATCCCTCAACTATCTCATTCATGGAGAGACACGCTCCCTGCTCCAATGCGGGCGGGGTATCGTCAGGGACCAGGAGGGGAATGAATGCCAGCCATCCCGGTATCGCAGGGAATTCACTGGTAAAGAATTGGACTATTGATGAATATTAATCATAGCTGTTTACCTGTTGATACAACACCTGGTATACCAGAAGTATCAGAGCCCTGCCCGTGACATCAGATCCCGGAATACACCAGGGCCGAGAATTGCCTCTCCTTCGGCCGGATACCGCTCCTTCATCATCTTCAGGTATCGCGCGGTCCCGGCAGGGGTCGTCATGATCCCTACCCGTTCAGCACGGGTGACGAGCGCCTCCTGTTCCATCATGCCAAAATAGGGCAGGACATAGTAGTGGGGGACATTGAGATACTCAGCCAGCCTCCGTGTCGTTGGGAGCCTGATCCGAATCCCCTTATCCGAGAAGATCACCGATATCTCACGCTCTTCGAGGAGCTGGATTTTGAGCACGGCATCATAGATGATGTCGATCGAGAGAGATACCATCCGGAGCTTACTATCACCCTGCTCTCACAAAAAAGCATGCTTCCTGCTGGAGGAGGATTCCCGGACTGCATGCGGGTTGAATGTATATCTTCACCGTGATATGATCCGGCACGGTGTGGTATCAGTGATTGCAGGTACCAGGTTCAGGAAAAAGGTTAGTGTTTCTTCTTGTCGTCGTCAGGGATCTCTTCAAAGTAGATCAATTCTGCGCCGACATCTTTTGCGATCTCCTCGATCTCAAACTTCCTGAAATGGGTCAGCTCGATCTGGATGTTCCCTCCGGTGACGGCGACAATCCGGAACATCGGCTGCTTTGCCCCTTCGCGGACCTTCATCCGCTCCCTGACATAAATCTTCATCTTCATGGTGCGTAACCTCCCGCATTGGTAAACAGAACATCTGTTATACCAATTGGTTTACAGTATATTGTATTAACCACCGGTGATATAAACCTATGGGAGACTGCATGAAACGGGATCGGTTTGAACTTGCCAACAAGCTCCAGGGCGAGTCCCTTGTCCGGAAGGGGTTACTCAGAACATACGAGGGGCGACCCCAGATACGGATGATGCCGGAGCTGAACGTGGTGAAGATTGGCGGGCATGGGATCATAGACTATGGGAAAGACGTTCTTCTCCCCCTCCTCCATGAGATCGGTGAGATCTCCCGGGAGCAGCAGGTCCTCGTGGTGACCGGGGGCGGGGTCAGGGTCCGCCATATGCTTGATGTGGGACTTGACCTCGGGATGCCGACCGGTGTCCTTGCAGAACTTGCCGGCAAGATCAGCGAGCAGAACGCGATCATGGTATCGATCCTGCTCTCTCCCTACCACGGCACGAGGATCCATACTGCTGACCTCCTCGAACTCCCCATGCTGATGGACCTGGGTGTCCTCCCTGTCATTCACGGCACGCCCCCGTATGGGCTCTACGAGCAGCCGGCACATATCGGTTCAATCCCGCCGCACCGCACCGATACCGGCGCGTTTCTCGCCGCGGAGGTCCTCGGTGCAAAGAACCTGGTGCTCGCAAAGAACGTGGACGGGCTCTATACCGCAAATCCGTTTACCGACAACGATGCCGAATTCATCCCGGAGATCACGGCGGATGAGCTCGTTACGATGGATATGGAGGACATGGTCCTTGAGCCGAAAGTGGTCGAGCTCATGCTGGATGCAAAGCATGTGCGTGAAGTGAAAATAGTCAACGGCCACCAGCCCGGGAATATACGGCGGGTTCTTGCCGGAGAACGGATAGGCACGGTTATTCGGGCGACGTGAGTGTCCAGCGGCGATCCTGTACGGAAAGGAGTCCTGCGATACATCCCTGCCGACCTCCGCTTCGACTGCCGGGAGCTTTCCGGGAGCCTCGGCGACTTCGGAACGATCCTTCCCCTCACCCTCGCCCTTGCTGCCACCGGTGCGGTGGGGCTCGGTCCGGCCCTCTTCTTTCTCGGGGTCTGGTTTATTGCAACCGGTATCTACTACCGGTACCCTGTCCCGGTGGAACCGATGAAGGCGATTGCCGTCATTGCCATAGCAACCACGCTCTCGGCAGGAGAGATTGCGGCTGCCGGGCTGGTGCTCGGGGTGATCTTTCTCCTCCTTGGATTTTCCCGTGTATTTGATCTCATCGAGAAGTATATCCCGCTCCCTGTCGTGCGCGGGGTGCAGCTCGGACTTGCGCTCCTCCTCCTCAGGACTGCTGCCGGGTATCTCGTCCTGGATCCCGTCTTCTTCCTGGTGGGGGGAGTTATCATCATTGCAGGATTTCTGATTGCAACCCGTTTCCGAATCCCGGACCTCTCGTCCATTGTGGTGATCGGTGTGGCAATCGGAGCGGGCATCGTCATGCATGGTCTGCCGCCCCTGACCACCCTCACCCTCTCCCTGTTCGTTGTACCCTCGATCCCTGATGTCCTTGTTGCACTGAAGGTTCTCGTGGTACCCCAGGCCCTCATCACCATCACCAACGCCATACTTGCAACCTCTCTTCTCGCCCGCGACCTCTTCTCGGCAGAGATCAGGCCAAAGACCCTCTCGAAAACGATCGGGGTGATGAACCTCGTCTCGGTTCCTTTCGGGGGGATGCCGATGTGCCATGGTGCCGGGGGGATGGCCGGGCAGTACCGGTTCGGTGCACGAACAGGGGGGGCTAATGTCTATGCAGGTTCATTTTTGATCGGGGCAGCGCTCCTGTTTGCCAGCACAGCATGGGTGGGGCTCATCTCGCCGGGGTTCTATGCTGCGCTCCTCGTCTTCGTCGCGATAGAGCTGGGGAGGCACGGGCTGAAGACAACGTCGTATACCGTCACCATTGCCATCGCGGTCCTTTCGCTCGTCCTTTCAATGACCGTTGCGTTCATTGCCGGGATGTGCCTTGCCTATGGCATCCCTGTGGTGAAGAAACATATGAGGCTGGAAAAATAGGTGGTGGTGTGCCGGTGTACCCCATTCTGGTTCAAACCCCCAGGGTGCGGGATGCCTCCGATATCCCGTGATTTCATGAAGCAGGTGTACAGGCCACACAGATTGACCAGTGTGTGACAGGAAG
>DUGL01000038.1:8856-15007 GCA_013331415.1 Methanoregulaceae archaeon
AAATTAACTCAATCTCGTGAACCGATCATCAGACCTGGCGCGATTTACGCGGCCGCAATCCGTCGGGAACCACCCGGTCCTCCCGTTGGTGAATGCATCACATAACGGAACGTACGGCTTGATGTCGAGGAGCGGGGTCCCGTCAAGGATATCGATGCCCGAGACGAGCAGGCAGGACCCCTCCCGTTTGAGGAGCTGCACGACAGAAAAGCCGATCGGATTCGGGCGACCGGGAGCGCGTGTGGCAAAGACCCCGTGCGGCCTGGTGTCAAGGAAGGGAACAACTTCAAGCCGGGAAGCGGTCGAACGATGGAAATGGTACACCAGGATGATCCGGGTGAAGCCCTCGATATCCTTCAGTCCCGCGGCAAAATCGGAGAAGACCTCTATGGTACCGGTAATCTCTTCTCCACCGACCGGCTGGATTGGCATCCCTGCCGGGTCCGCAAAAGGGGTGTGGATGATCCCTATCGGCTGGTAACAGATTTTCTCTCTCATGTGATCCACATCCGGTCTCTCTTTCCGGCTCCGCGTCTTCCGGCACCCCTGTTCTGTCTTCTATCGGTTCATGGTTGCCCGGTATTTTTGTGTCCGGAATGGAAGGATCTGCACATCTCCTGATCGGGAACCATCGGTTCCCGTGCAGGTCACCTCGATGATACCGATGGGGAGATAGGGGATGAGGCAGGGTGTTCGCTCCCCGGTTGCCAGGCCATTCAGGGTGATCCGGCAACCGGGAGGATCGCTCTCCACGAGGAGTGCTCCGTACCCATAGTTCTCAAGCCGGGCACGCACGGAGAAGGGGGCCTGCTCTCCCTCCCTGACCGGAATGAAGATCTCCGGTTCAACCGGGAAATACCCGGGCTTTGCAATGACGACCCTGTGCGTACCATATGAGATGTTGGGGATGATGCAGGGGGTTTTCAGGCCGGTGGGAAACCCATCGATAAAGACCGATGCCCCGTCCGGGTCGCTCTGCACCTCTATGGACTGGAGTGGCCGGTTCACCGGGGTGAGCACGCATGCTCCCATGGCACGCTCGCGGGCGGTGATGGGAAAGCTCAGGAATGCGTCATCATGGTGGATCGTCACAAAAGGATCGAATCCTGTCACGGAAAACGCAGCCGGCATGCTCATGGCAGGGAACATCCCGTTGACAGAGAAGGTGCTCCCATCGTAGGCAGGTGAAGAGAGAGCGATTGTGTGTGCCAGGGTCTCTTTGTGCCGATCGATGAAGACCGGGGTGAGGGTCCCGGGATAGACCCAGACCGTCCGGGTAATCTCCGGGAGTGCATAACTCCCGGTCCCGGTGCGCGCTACCCGGACCTGGTGTGGTCCCTGTCGTATCCCATACACGATCACCGGCGCCGAAGACTGCAACCGCTTCCCATCAAGATAGAGATCTCCTTCCGATGGATACATCGTGATGTACACCCCCCCGAGGTTCAGGGAAGCTCCGGCACCGGCATCGATCCCGGCCGTTCCTGGTATGTCGTCCGTGGTGTCCTCCTGCACCAGGATCACCTCCAGCTGGTGATCGCTTTGGAAGAGCAGGGACGTCTGGTTCGGGAGAAATCCTGGTTTCGAGAGCTGGAGGGTGTATACCCCCTCAGGAAGTCCCCGGATCAGGCAGGGGGTTGTGGCGGGCGTCTCTCTTCCGTTCAGGCCAACGCCTGCTCCTTCCGGTGAGGAAAGGATCGTGAGATCATACGAAGCCGGGCCACTCCTCTCCTCCACGGGCAGGATTCCCTCATCTCCCGCAGGGAACAGAACGGAGCTGTCATCATGCGGTGAAAAAGATTCTCCGGTTACAAGGAATGCCAGGCGAAAGAGGAAGAGTATGATCTCATCCACGCCCTTTCCGATGCCAGAGAGGAATCCGTTCCTGTCTTCAGGGGGCTCTCTGGCTGTGACATCCTGTTCTGTCGGAGAATCCGTCCCATGGCCGTCCGCTTCCTGGAGGCTGGGGTTCTCCTGATCCTGCCATTCGCTGCACCAGTCCGGGAACAGGGAGCAGGCATCATAGGACTGCAGGTTCCGGGGTGGCGGATCTCCCTGGTGGAGCATCGCGGTATAGATGATGCCCCGGATGGCAACTGACCCATCAGGCATCCCGTCATGGTTGAGGAAGAGTGTCACGATGGGAGAGCCCGTCTGCTGGCCCCCAGCGAGGTCGTAGCTGAGTATCTTGAGAGGGCCGGCATCTCCGGATGCCAGGGTCACGATATCGCGATGATTGATCCGGGTGACCAACGGGGTGCTTTCCGATGGGGTGTCACCCGTTGCGATGACCTGCAGGGACTTCCCTTCAGGGAACCGCTGGTCCGGAGGAGCAGAGAATACCATGCTGATGACAGGGATATCCGGGCTGTATCCGCCCGGGAGAACGGTTGTATTCACGTACGCACACCCTTCAGCGACCCAGCTCGAATGGGTTTTCTCATCCGGGCCTTCCATTAGGAGGAGGAGGAGCGCGGCACCATCGAGCGCAGCACGGGTGCCCCGCGGTCCGTTCAGCCGGACCATGACCGTCAGATCCCCCGCCGGGAGCGCGATCCCGGTCAGGTTGTAGCACCGGGTTGCGGTGTGTCCCTCCTCCCCGTCCTCATCTGAGAAATACGCCTCTTCCTGTACTGTGATCCCCGCAACGGTCACCGTGAAGAGGGGGTCTTCGGCTCCCCGCATCGCCGCATCGTGTTCTCCCGAGGTATACAGGTAGAACCGTGAAAGGGAGACGGGATGATCGGAGGACGGTAGACCCGGGAATACAACCGTGGATTCATCACCGCTGGTGAGCTGGCCTGGGTCCGCACTACCCGGGACAAGGACCGCTGTACCAGAGAGGGGACCACCCGTGTATAGCTCCAGTTCGCCCCACTCTCCGCTTCCCGATTCCGGGACTCCGGCTGGATCATCGGACGATGACCCGGACTGGGTTCCATCCGCACCCGGGAGGGCCGGAAGGAGGTTGAAGTGGACCGGGGCCTCTTTGTTGACCGTTACGTACACCGTCTGTTCGTACGGCTCCTCGTACCCATCCAGGAGGACGAGGACCGAGTACCCCCCCTGCTCAACCCCGGTGAGGGTGCAGGGGGTGGTGAGACCGGTCGGCTCTCCATCGAGCAGCACCGAGGCGCCGGCAGGGGTCGATGTCACCCTGATACTCCCGGAGGGCTCCTCCTGCGTATAGATGAGTATCTCAGAGACGCGCTGGACGGTGAAGCCGGTTGTCGTCGGGTACTTCTCAGTCCCCTGCCAGTAGTAGTGCCAGTCATCCTCGGGCAGGCATTCCCGGGCATCCGTATTCCCGAACACGTGCAGGCCCCAGGGGTTTGTTGAGGTGTCTGCGAAGAAGACGAGACGCATCCCTTCCGGCCATGCCGGGACGTACCCGGGTGCAGGACCCCCACTCTCGTAGCCGCCGTTGTACCAGCACACCACGATCCTACCCTGACGGGGCTGCGGGTAGTACACGTTCTCGTACGCGAAGCGTTTCGTAAACCCGTCCTGGGCCTTCACGATGATATAATCATCATCATGATGCATTCCGCTAACCAGTTCGCAGATATCCCGGAGATCCGTCCCCTTCACGGCACCTATGTCTTTTTCCCTGACGTTCGTGTCCTCTTCAGGGTTCCAGCGGAGTTCCTGCTCACGCACAGGGTCGGGGTCGTCCACGAAGATCGGGCCCTGGTGGTAGTAGCGTGTCGTCCCGTCACCCTGGACCGGGAGGTTTGCCTCCAGCCACTGGTAACTCAACCGTGTCTCATTCAGGACGGTGAACCCATCCACAGCGTACCTGACGATGCGGAGCTCGGTTGTCGCAGCAGTTACCGGGACGGTGAGGAGGAGAGCGATGGCGAGGAGGACCAGAACGGTCCTGGTTGCCTGGTATTTCAGTGTCATTGATGCCTGCAGGAAGGTTGGATCGAAAGGGGGAAGATCACGTTCCTCACCGTTCCAGGATACGGTAGTAGAGCACCACGACATCGTCATAGTCGATCCTGCCGTTCCTGTTGAAATCGTACGGTTCAATGCCGACCGCGGTGTTCCCTGCCACCCATGCCATATTCTGGTAGAATGCGACCACGTCATCGAATTCGAGCACCCCGTTCCCGTTGATGTCCTCGTAGAGGCCGTCGCCATCGGGGTCGGTCGGTCGGTCCGTGTAGCCCGGGAAAGGTTCGACCAGATGCACACTCAGGCTGCCGCTGATGATCTCAGGGATGATCGGGTCTCCCCTGTGTGCTGTTATCCGGTCGATTCCCAGGATGAGGTCTGTCGTCCCCGGCGCCTCGCCCCTGATCGCGATATCAGCGAGGACTGTTACACCCGCACCCGGTCCAACCACTGTTTCCAGGTCGACCGCACTGAAGACCAGCTGGTCGGCGGGGAGGGTGCTGGCGCTGTTCATCGGCGCCCAGCCAGGGAAGGAGAGACCTGTAATCTCTGCCATGGCCGGATCAGAGAGGTCGAGGGAGAGATTGTAGCCTGCAAGACCCTCGGGGAGCGGGCCAATAACAACCTGGATCGTCGTGGTCTTCCCCCTCAACACCAATGAGGTGGGAGGGTTGACGGAAAGAACCGTCCCTCCTGGTGTGGTGACAGTGATATAGTCTCTTTTCACTTCCGTGCTGCTCCCTGCAGCATTTGTAACGGTCATGTTCACGGTATATCTTCCCGCTGCGGTGTAGGTATGGACCGGGTCCTGTTCCCAGGAATCGATAGTGCTATCATCCTCGAAGTCCCAGGTCCGGCCGGTAATACCGTAGCCTGTTGAGCGATCGGTGAACTGGACGGTGAGGGGTGCCGGACCGGCAGTGGTATTGGCGGTGAATTCGGCAACCGGTACATCAAGAGTACCGAGCGTCACCGTCTCAAAGATTGTACCGGCAGGGTATACCGTTGTCACTTCACGGAGATCACCGGAGATATCAGCGACCCGGATGATCTCGATGGTCGCAATCCCCCAGGCAGGATCAATGGTCACCTTTGCATAGGCAAGGGCATATTCGAGACTGTTCATGCTGAAGGGAGCACGCGGGCTCACGAGGTTGTACGATGGGCCTCCACCGGTCGCCACCACGAGATAGTGGATACCGTTCGCAAGGAACCGTTCGTATGCATGGACATGGCCGGAGAAGACGGCATTAACCCCGTAGCTCATGAACTCGTCTTCCCATTCCGTCCTGACGTTCTCCCATCCGCCGAAGTGGTTCCGCTCCGAGCTGTAGGGCGGGTGGTGGAACGCGGCAAACCTCCACTGCGACCCGGAGGCCCCGGCGAGGTCATCGGCGAGCCATGCACTCTGCTCGGGCATCCGGTCCCAGGCCTCGCTGTTGGTATCGAGGATGCTGAAATGTGCCCCGGCGCAGTCAAACGAGTACCACTGCGGGACACCGTAGGTCTCATAGTAGTTGGTATGGTTCGCCTCATGGTTCCCGAGCGCCGGATACACAGTCGTGTTCGCCATCATCGCAGCACCGGCGGCAAAGTAGCGGTCCCAGTCAGAGAGGTTTGCCGCATTGTTGACGAGATCACCGCAGTGTATGACAAAGAGAACGTCCTCTTCTTCGGCTATCCGGTCTGCAACGAGCTTGTGCCGCTCGATCTGGCTGAAGGTGGGGAGCTGGTCCTGGGTATCGCTGTAGACCACGAACGTGAATGGGCCGCTCTCCGGGAAGGTGCGGAAGTGGAACGGATCCGATAGCGCCCCATCCAGGACGATGCGGTAGTGGTAGAGGGTGCCGGGTTCAAGGCCGGTGAGGGCAACGCGGTGGAACGCGGCGGAACTTCCATCCGTGGCAGTCATGTCATAGTCGCCGTATGCCTGGTAGTGCGCATCGGTTGCATAGTCCACGGTCACCAGGGAAGGGGCACTGGTCTTCACGTTCACCATGGTGCCGGTCGCTGACGTCAGCGTGAGGGACGGTCCCCAAACCAGGTGAGGGCTGCTTTCCTGTGCGATGATGAATTTTGGTTTCACGATCGTATCATTGCCGTCGGGATTGGTCACCGTGAGGTTCACGGTATAGGTTCCCGGATTCGTGAAGGTATGCAGAGGATGCTGCCCGGTGGCCATCGTTCCATCCCCAAAGTCCCAGAGCCACATGGTGGGGATTCCGGTGGAGGTGTCGGTGAACTGCACCAC
>DUGL01000192.1 GCA_013331415.1 Methanoregulaceae archaeon
GTGGACACCTCAGGAGAACAGGGCTCTCCTGCCTGCAACCGGGCAATACTAATACCCCCGGACACCCAATACCTCACCACTGAGCCCTCGGTTCCCGGACAGGAACAATGCCTGCGGGAGGAACGGCAGGGAACCTGTTCCCCTGTCATGAGCTTCCCCGGCCCACCACCCGACAGCAGGGCTGATTCCCGGGAACGGCCGGTTCGAAGGAGGAGGGTATCCCCATGCAGGAAGACGCGATCCAGGAGTACCTGAACACCCGCGATTACGTACGGCTCCGCGAACTGGTCAGGGAGCTCTCATCCGGGGATCTCCTCGAACTCTTCCTCAGCCTCGGGAAGCCCGATTTCCTCCTGGTCTTCCGCCTCCTTGACCGTGAGAAGGCCCTCGACTTCTTCGAGGGGCTCGACCCTGACCAGCAGGCCCGGATCGTGGCAATGACCGGGGATCCCGAGGCGCTTGCCCTGATCTCATCCCTCGACCCTGATGACCGTGCCCGTCTCTTCCCCGAGCTCCCGGCAGGAATTACCAACCGGCTCATCCGTGCACTCAACCCGGAAGAGAGGAATCTCCTGAACCTCCTGCTCGGGTATCCCGAGGACAGCTCAGGCAGGATCATGTCCCCGCTGTACCTGAGCGTGCGGGAGGAGGAGCTTGCCGGGGAGGTGCTCTCCCGACTCCACGCGACGGCGCTACGGCCCGACCAGATGGAGATGATCTATGTCAGGACACCGGGCAGGATCTACCGGGGATCCGTGCGGCTCGGGAGCCTGATCAAGTCTCTGCCGCAGACAACCATGGGTGCGCTTGCAGAGGAGCCGGACCTCTTCGTGTATACCTCCGATCCCCGGGAGAAGGCCGCAGAACTGATCATGGAGCGGGACATCCCTGCGATCCCGGTCCTTGACAGTGAGCAGCGCCTGGTCGGCTCGATCACCTTCGATGACGTGATGGATGTGGTCGAGGAGGAGGCGACCGAGGACTTCCACAAGATGGCGACGATCCGGGAGCTCAAGACCAACATCCGGGAGGCAGGAGTCTCGCTGCTCTACAAGAAGCGTATCCCCTGGCTGCTCACCCTCGTCTTTGTGAACATATTCACCGGTGCGGGCCTGGCGTTCTATGAGAGCACCATGACCGCTGCCATCACCCTCGTCTTCTTCCTCCCCCTGCTGATCGACAGCGGGGGGAACACGGGATCGCAATCGGCCACGCTCGTGATCCGGTCCCTTGCAGTGGGCGATGTGCGGATGAAGGACTGGCTCTCCCTGCTCGGGAAAGAGGTGATCGTCGCCCTCGCGATGGGGATCACGATGGGGCTCGCTGTCGCCGCCCTCGGCCTGTACCGGGGAGGACCCGAGATCGCAATCATCGTAGCCCTCTCGATGGTCTCGATCGTGATCATGGGAGCCCTCATCGGCCTGTCGCTCCCGTTCCTCCTGACCCGGTTGAAGCTGGATCCCGCGACCGCAAGCGGACCGCTCATCACCTCCATGGCAGACATCATGGGGGTCCTGATCTACTTCTCCATCGCGGCCCTCCTCCTCGGGTCGTGACGGGGAGGACACACCCAACTGTTTATATACTGAACAGAGGCATTTATAAATATGAAGGCCAAGCCAGAGGACTCTCTCAAGATTGAAAATATTGTCGCTTCAGCAAAAGTGACCGATTACCTTGATCTGCCAGCGCTGGCCTCCCAGATCAAGGATGCCGAGTACAATAAGAAGCGGTTCCCGGGCGTTGTCATACGGATGCAGAATCCCAAGATCGCAGCGCTCGTCTTCGGGTCCGGGAAAGTGGTCCTGACCGGCGCAAAGAGCATCGAGAGCCTCTCCGAGGGGCTCGAGATCCTCGGGAACCTGCTCCGTGATCTCGAGATCGACATTCCACAGGAGCTGACCTACAAGATCCAGAATATCGTCACCTCTGCGGACCTTGGCTCCGGGATCAACCTCAACAAGATTGCCGTCGGGTTCAACCTTGACCGTATCGAGTACGAACCTGAACAGTTCCCGGGGCTCGTGTACCGTCTCGAGACCCCGAAGGTGGTCGTGCTCCTCTTCGGCTCGGGCAAACTGATCATCACCGGTGGAAAAGAGCCGGAAGATGCAAAGAAGGCAGTCCAGAAGATCGTCAATGACCTCAAAAACCTGGGACTCCTCTGATACACAAAGGACCACAATTTTTATGTGGTCAGGGGAGCTTGTACTGGTAAAGCGATCTTTTTTAAATTATAAATAATTAATAATAATATTTTTATATATTGATTGCTTATTAATTGATACGGCATATGATTTCGGGTGTTCACGTGATGAGAGCGCGCAATGTACTGTATTTTACCCAGGACGAGGAGGATCTCGCAAACCTCCTCATCAGGATCGGACTCAAGAGAAACGTGGCCCGGGTGCTCGTCTACCTTGCCCATAATCCCGAGGCGACCTCCCGCGAGATTGAACGCGGTACCGACCTCCGCCAGCCCGAAGTGAGCCTCGCGATGGCGAGCATGATAGACCTGGGATGGGTCTCGAACCGCGAGATCAAGGCGGAGAACAAGGGGAGGCCGGTCAAGATCTACCGGCTCTCCCGGCCGATCAGCGAGATAACCGATGCGCTCGAGCGGGAGAAGCGTGAGCAGGCGAACTCCCAGCTCTCCCTTATCCAGCAGATCCGCAGGTATATCCAGTAGCGTAACCTTCCGGTCCACGGTCACTGCCCCGGGGGCCTGCCTCAGGTAGCGGGCATCTTGCCTGCCACCGGGTTTTTAGATCCTCCCTCCCGGGCGGTGGCAGGTGCATAATTCAGATACCCGACAGGGGAGCGGGTCGCTGCTCCACATCCCCCCTGACAGGCGCATCACCCCGAGGGCTTCATCCCGGTGTGGTCCGGTGACTACACGATTACGACGTTTGAAGATCGGGCGTCATTCTTCCCTCATCGGCCGGTAAGGAGGCGAAAAAGGAGACATACCCCCCTTTTTTAGCGCAGGGGAAGAACCATCAGCCAGCAGGTAACCTGAGGGAACCATCATCCCTGTATCCTGGCCGGGCCCCCCTTCAGGCCAACGGCCTGCGCTGCAGCCCGGTCAGTGGTTCAGCGTGCGGCACCCTTCCTCACGCCCGACCACGACAACGGTCTTCTCCACGAACTCGCAGAAGAGGCCGCAGGAGAGGACGCCGGGCATCAGGGAGAGGATCCCCTCAAGCCGCTCAGGCTCGCTGATCTCCGGAAATGAACAGTCAAGGATAAAGTTCCCATTGTCCGTGATCACCGGCCCATCCTTCTGTATCCCGTTCCGGAGCTCCGGATGACCCCCGATCGCCCGGATCCCAAGGATCACCGGCTGGAGCGCAAACGGTATCACCTCGACGGGGACCGGTCCCGAGAGGACCGGTACACACTTCGATCCGTCCACCACGATGACGAGCTCCGCTGCGGCAGCGGCCACGCATTTCTCCCGGGTCAGGGCAGCACCCCTCCCCTTGATGAGCCGCATTGCCGGGTCGACCTGGTCGGCACCGTCAATGGCCATATCCAGTTCCGGGTACGCATCAAGGGTCGTGAGCGGGATGCGGAGCACCCGGGCCCGGAGTTCGGTCTGGTACGAGGTCGGGACCCCCTGGATACGGAGGCCTTCTTCGATCAGAACCGAGAGGCGCTCCATCGCGAACCATGTCGTCGAACCGGTCCCGAGCCCGATCACCATCCCGTCCTCGACCATCTCTGCAGCATGGTACCCTGCCTCGCGCTTCATACCCTCAGCGGGTGTACTTCTGGCAGGTTGTGCACCGGGCATCGTCACCTCCCCCTCACGCCCGGCACCGGGTCTCTCCCGAGCGATGGCGTTGTGAAGAGGGCTGCCAGTTCTGCATTCGCCAGGGGTGCCGTACAGTCGAGTGTTATCGGGGTGAGCGAGACGTTCCCCTTCCGGACCGCATGGACATCGGTCCCTTCATCGGCATCATCGACGAGCGGCCCGTTTATCCAGAAGTAGGGGCGGCCACGGGGGTCAAGGCGACGCTCCACCCCGGTGACAAAGAGCTTGTCAGAGAGTCTCGTCACCTCGTAGTTCCCGGTCAGGTGCGAGGGGATGTTGACGTTGATGACGTCCGCTCCTTTAGGGAATCTTTGGGAAAGGAAGGTCTCGCAGACCTCGCGCACCACGACCTTGGCATCCTCGAAACTCCGTGCATAGTGCCGCGGGTCATCGAACTTGTCCCCCTGGTCCTCCACCTGGAGCGAGAAGGCGATGGAGGGCGTACCCTGGTTTGCCGCCTCGAGGGCAGCCCCCACGGTTCCCGATGTCATAATGGACTCGTACGAGAGGTTCTCGCCGATATTGATCCCGGAGACCACCAGTACCGGGTCAAGCGAGAGCGCATACAGGCCGATGATCACCGAGTCGGTGGGTTTTCCACCGACTGCAAACGCTTTTATTCCGTTGAGGGAGATCTCGTGCGCCCGGATCGGTTCAAAGATGGAGATGGAGCGGCCGACCGCACTCTGCTGGGTCGCCGGCGCCACGATGGTCACCGATGCTATGGGGGTGAGGGCCTCGTAGGCAGCCCAGAGGCCAACCGAGTTGATGCCATCATCGTTTGTGAGCAGGATCGCAGGCTTCATCTGGTACCAGTTCTTGGCCGGGCAGTGAGAAATACTTGACCGATCGTCAGGGTATAAGTCAGAGCCGGGGGTACTGATCAGGGATGAGGGTCTTTCTTGCCGAGTACACGGTTGCACACGACCCGGAGCTCGCACCCGAGGGGGCTGCCATGCTCGGGGTGCTTTCGGACAGTTTCGAGCGCTCGGGGTACGAGGTGGTGCGCCCGGGGGTGGGCGACTTCGGGGCAGAGATCCGGCGCCTCGCCCCGGACTGCGATGTCGGCCTCGTGATCGCTCCCGACCACCTCCTCTTCCGGTATACTGCCGACCTCGAGCGCCTGACCCACAACATCGGGTGCGGGAGCATGAATGCTGCCGTCTGCGCCAACAAGCAGCAGGCTGCCGCGATCCTCTCCCGCCACGGGATCCCCGTGCCTGAAGAGGGCGGCCCCGGCCGGCAGGTGATCAAACCGGTCAGGGGATGCGGGGCACAGGGTGTCCGCCTCGCTTCCGGAACACCCGGGGAGGGGGAGTTCGCCCAGCGGTTCATTGAGGGAGAACACCTGAGCGTGAGCCTGGTCGGCAGCCGCGTGGTAGGGAACGCCTGCAGCTTCTATACCGGGAAGCCCCCGCTCCTCCTGGCAGTGAACCGGCAGGAGATCCGGATCGACGAGGAGGGTCGTTTTCACTACCTTGGCGGCGAGACCCCGGTGTATCATCCCCGGCACGATGAGATCGTCGCGACCGCGGTGCAGGCACTCAACGTGCTGGGATGCCAGGGGTACACCGGCGTCGACATCGTGCTTGCCGACCGGCCGTACGTGGTGGATGTCAACCCCCGTGTCACTACGAGCATCGTGGGTATCGCTGCCTGCATGGAGGAAGAGATCGCTGATATCCTCGTTGCTGCATCGAAGGGAGGGGGCCCTGATGCGGTCCACCTCTCCGGGAGCGTCCGGTTCGACAGCCACGGGCGGGTGGAGCGGCTGTGATCGGGATTGATGTCGGTGGCGCGAACCTGAAGGTCGCCACGGGTGAAGGTGTTTTCATCCACTACTGCCCGCTCTGGGAGGAGAGCCCTCTCCGCGATCTCCTGCGGCAGTACAGGGGAAGGGGAGAGGATGCCGCGGTCGTGGTATCCGGGGAGCTTGCCGACTGCTTCTCATCGAAGGAGGAGGGCATCCGGTTCATCGTGGATGCCGTGCAGGAGGTCTTCCCCAAAGCCCGGTTCTATGGCATGGACGCGGTATTCCATGAAACCGCCGTACCTGCCCTCGCCGCAGCGAACTGGCTGGTATCTGCCGAGTACCTGATGGATCGCTATCCGGGATCACTCCTCGTGGACTTCGGCAGCACCACGACCGATATCATCCCCCTCACCGGTATGGAACACCTGAAAGGGCTGACCGACCTCGCGAGGCTCCGGAACGGGTTCCTTGTCTACACCGGGCTCCTTCGGACCACCGTCCCGGCGCTCATCCGGGAGGTCGCTATCAGCGGAGTCCTGACACCGGTCTGCCCTGAATACTTTGCCTGCAGCGCCGATGTACACCTGGTGCTCGGGCACATAACCAGCCCTGCGTACACGATCGATCCACCGGACCGGAAGGCGACGGACCGGGTCGCGGCGCTGCGGCGTCTCTCCCGCGTGGTCTGCGCCGACACGGCAGAGATCGGGGAGGAGGGGGCAGTCGCCATCGCCCGTGCGTTCTGGGATGCCCAGCGATCGATCATCTGCGGTGCCGTGGAGCGGGTCGCGGCCGCCTGCGGGACCCGGGGGGTGCTCTGTGCAGGGATCGGCGCAGGTCTCGTGGCCGGGCTGACGCGGGGTACTGACCTCTCGCACGAGATCGGCCCTGCGGCTGATGCCCTCCCTGCCTTTGCCGTGCGGGAGGTGGCGAAACGAAGGCCTGGCAGCTGAGCCTCCTCCTGCCCGCCGCCTCGCTTGCGGTGACGGTCATACTCTGGATGAACGGCCTGCCGTTCTTCTTCCTGTTCCTGTTCTTCCCGCTCATCCCGTTTCTTGGCAGGAAGCGGCAGGTGCAGCGCTGCCCGGTCTGCGGGTGGGAGACAGACGAGGTCCGGGTATCGTTCTGTCCCTATGACGGGAGTCCCCTCCAGGCTCCTGAGGACAGGGGTCGGGCGGCAGAGCTGTCGTGGTGATTCCGGTGCAGGGGGAAACGGCATGCCGGAGAGGAGAGTATCCGCACCGGCACCGGGCTGATCTGATTCCTCCGCGGGAGAGCCCGGGCCAGGGATGCTCCCCTACAGGTCCCTGAATGCGACCATGGAGAGCGAGAGCACGGACCGCGGGAGCTCGAACCCGAACAGCTCCGTGGTGGGGATCATCCCGATGTCCCGGGAGGAGAGGTTCCTGACGGTTCCCCGGTCCACCACGATGCCGAGCGACTCCATGAACGTGGCTGCCTTCCCGGGGGTCATGGTCTGGGAGAGAACGACACAGAGATCGACAACGGGCGACCCGAGCCGGGTACCCGGGTAGAAGGGAGCCCGGGCAGGGGATACCCGGCCGCACAACCGGCACCGGAAACGCCGGACCGTGACCATGATCTCGTGTGCCGCGTCCCCTTCACGGATGGTGGCAAACTTCCGCTCCTTGCTGTCGTACCCGGAGACCGGCCCGCCGCATACCGGGCATGCCGCACACTCCGCGAACGCTCTTCCTTCAACCGAGAGGAAACCGGTCTGGATAAGGGCAGGGAGCATCGGCGGCACCCTCAGCCGGCGGCGCGATGAGCGGCGCACCCCGCTTTGCTGGTTCAATTCCTGCATAATGTACCTTTCTCACAATTTTGTCGATAATTCAGGGTTATTATTCCGGCAGTGCCAGGGCTCCGGGCACCAGGCACCCACCAATAATCATCAGTTTCATCGCTGTTAATCATTACTGTTAAATAAGGATCCTGCCGACATCTCTGTGTTCGAGGTAATACCATGGACATGAAGTATGTACAGACCACCTGTCCCTACTGTGGGACCGGGTGTACCTTCAATCTCGTAGTGAAGGACGGGAAAGCGGTCGGCACGGCGCCGTACCAGCGCTCTCCGGTCAACGAAGGCAAGGTCTGCCCCAAGGGGACCTACGCCCACGAGTTCGTGCACAGCCCCGACCGCCTGACGAAGCCGCTCATCAAGAAGGACGGCAAGTTTGTCGAGGCGAGCTGGGACGAGGCATACGACCTGATCGCCAAGAAGTTCAAGCAGTACAAGCCTGACGAGTGCGCCTGTCTCTCGTCGGCCCGTGTCTCGAACGAAGAGAACTACGCGATGATGAAGTTCGCCCGCGGCGTCCTGAAGACGCGGCACATCGACCACTGCGCGAGGCTCTGCCACGCGTCCACGGTCGCCGGTCTCGCCGCAACGTTCGGCTCCGGTGCGATGACCAACTCGATCGGGGACATCGCGACCTCGAAGTGCTGCTTCATTCTCGGGAGCAACACGTTTGAGCAGCACCCGCTGATCGGGCGCCGGGTCATGCAGGCCAAGGCGAACGGTGCCAAGATCATCTACGCCGACCCGCGGTTCACCCCGACGGGCAAGCAGGCCGACCTGTACATGGCGTTCCGGTCCGGCTCGGATGTCGCGATCCTGAACGGCCTGATGCAGGAGATCATCAGGAACGGCTGGGAGGACAAGGACTTCATCAAGAACCGGACCAAAGACTTCGAGGCGATGAAGGCCGTCGTGATGAAACCCGAGTACAGCCTCGAGTCCGTCTCGAAGATCTCGGGGATCCCGGCAGCCCAGCTCAAGACCGCTGCCGAGTGGTTCGCCAAGGCCGAGACCGCCTGTATCCTGTACTCGATGGGGATCACCCAGCACACCACCGGTGTCGACAACGTCAAGTCGGTGGCAAACATCCAGATGCTGACCGGGAACCTGGGCAAACCGGGTGCCGGCGTGAATGCGCTCCGTGGCCAGAACAACGTGCAGGGCGCCTGCGACATGGGTGCGCTGCCGGTGGTCTTCACGGGCTACCAGAAGGTCATCGACGAGGCTGCCCACAAGAAGTTCTCTGACGCCTGGGGATTCCCGGACGGGATCGCCGCGGCCAAGAACGGGTATGAGGTCACGACCATGATGGACGTGCTCGCCGACAAGCCCGGTGAACTCAAGTGCATGTACATCATGGGCGAGAACCCGATGATCTCTGACCCGGACCTCCACCACGTCGAGAAGGCCATCAAGAACCTCGAGTTCCTGGTCGTCCAGGACATCTTCATGAACGAGACCGCGGCGCTCGCTGACGTCGTGCTCCCTGCCTGCTGCTATGCAGAGAAGGACGGGACACAGACCAGCACTGAGCGGCGTGTCCAGATGTGGAGAACGGCCGTCAGCCCGCCGGGCCAGGCAAAACTCGACTGGCAGATCATTGCCGATATCGCAAAGAAGATGGGATACGAGAAGCAGTTCGCCTGGAAGAGCGCCGAGGATATCTTCACCGAGATCTCGAAGGTCACCCCCTCGTACGGCGGGATGAACTATGCACGGCTCAACCGGCCGGAAGCGCTCCACTGGCCCTGCCCGACCGCAGAGCACCCGGGAACCCCGATCCTCCACAAGGAGAAGTTCGCACACCCCGACGGGCTCGGCCAGTTCTTCGCGGTCGAGTACAAGCCGCCTGCAGAAGTGCCCGATGCAGAATACCCGTTCATCCTGACCACCGGCCGGTGCCTCTGGCAGTGGCACACGGGGACCATGACACGCCGGTCCGAATCCCTCGAGTCCGAGGAGCCGACCGGCTGGATCGAGATCAATCCCGACGACGCCAAGGCACTCGCGATCAAGGACAAGGAGATGATCAAGGCGACCACACGCCGCGGGACCATCAATGTCCCGGCACGGGTCACGAAAGATATCATGAAGGGTGTGATGTTCATGCCGTTCCACTACGCGGAATGTGCGGCTAACGTCCTCACCAACAATGCACTCGACCCGATCGCCAAGATACCGGAGTTCAAGGCCTGTGCTGTCAAGGTCGAGAAGATCGAGGGGGCGAAGTA
>DUGL01000219.1 GCA_013331415.1 Methanoregulaceae archaeon
CGGCAACAGCTTTCTCATTGAGCAGGTACCGGGTCGGGAAATTGTCCACCGCATCCACGATCCCATCGGCATTGCCGATGAGCCGGTCTATCGAGCCTGCATCGATGGTTGCATCGATCACCTTCACCTCGATATCCGGGTTGATTGCCTGTAACTTCTCTCCGGCAGAAGCAGTTTTTCTCTTCCCGACATCGCGTTCAAAGTGGAGGATCTGGCGGTTCAGGTTGGTCCGTTCTACGATATCGTTGTCAACCAGGATGAGGGTGCCCACACCCGCAACAGCGAGGTAGATCGAGACGGGTGAACCAAGCCCCCCTGCCCCGGCTATGAAGATCGTCGATGCCTTCAGCCGCTCCTGCCCCTCTTCGCCAAAGAGCATCACCTGCCGGGCGTACCGTTCTAATTCACGGGGTGAGAGCATGGGCAGATCCCCTTTCTGCTGGTAGTTTCCCTGTCATAGTTCCTTCATGGGTGCATCCGTATGAACCAGGCACAGTTCCTGCACCCGTCCCCTTCTTTCATGGTTCTTACCTGAATATAATCCGGATTGTTTCCTGAAGGAATAAAAAATGAACCATACGTTCACCCGGTTCCCGGGGTGATCCTGGTAGTATCCTCTCTCTGTGTACGGATTAAACGAGTCTGTGGATACCCGGGTGCAAAGTATTTTGGGTTTCCCGGGTAATTCACAATTGTGAAAAAAGGGTTTCCTTTCCGTGTTCGCCAGGCAGGGGAGGTGATATGATGCAGGCACCCTGCCAGAAGATAGTATGGGATGTGTTACCCGCAATACGGGCGGCCATTGCGGTCGGGCTGGTGAAATGCGGAGTATCCCAGGTTGAAGCATCCCGGATGCTCGAGATCGCGCCCTCCGCAGTCTCGCAGTACCTGTCCGGAAAACGCGGATACCGTATCGAATTTGAGAATGAGGTGAAGCAGTCCATCGAGCAGCTGGCCCTTGATCTCAAGGAAGGAAATGTCGATGACCTGGTCTCGAGGATCTGTGACATCTGCCGGCAGATGCGGGATGGAGGGGATCAGTGCGACAGCCAGGCTGATCACTGCGCGTTATGATCCCTGGATTTTTCAGGATGCATTTCGAGACTGAGGAATGTGCCGTCATATGACCGGTGGAGAGATCTCACAGAGACAGGAAGCCCTGGCCCGGTATATCGCCGACTGCGGGTCGCTCCTGATCGCTTACTCCGGAGGCGTTGACAGCGGGCTCCTGGCTTCCCTTGCCCGGGAGATCCTTGGTGGCAGGGTTCATTGCGTCTTCATTGACAGCCCGCTCGTGCCACGCTCGGCTGTCTGTTCCGCGGAGCAGACAGCCCGCGATCTCAGGCTCTCCTTTGAGATCATACCCCGGCTATCGCTTGATGATACGGTCAGAAAAAATCCGCCGGACCGGTGCTACCACTGTAAATTGACCGACGCACGAATTCTGAAGCGCCGCGCAGAAGAGCTTGGTCTTGCCGCTGTCGCTGACGGTGTGAACCTGTCTGATCGTGCCGAGTACCGCCCTGGTCTTCGTGCCAGCACGGAAGAAGGGATCCTCCACCCCTACATCGAGGCAGGGATCACGAAGGCTGATATCAGGGCCATTGCCCGGGACCGCGGCCTCGGGTTCTGGGACAAACCGTCTGCAGCCTGTCTCGCATCACGGATTCCCTACAGGGAGGAGATTACCGATGAGAAACTCCGGATGATCGAGGCGGCCGAAGCGGTGCTCCACCAGGCAGGATTTGTGCAGGCACGTGTACGCTGCCATACTGGTATTGCCCGGATCGAGGTGATTCCGGAAGAGCTCGATCGGCTCTTCGTGATGCGGGATGTTATCGTACCTGCTCTGAAAAAAGCAGGCTTTTCCTATATCGCCCTTGACCTTGAGGGATACCGGGCCGGGAGCATGGACGAGGTCCTCTGATCCGGTCCCTGGCACGACTCCCGCTGGTTATTCCGGTCGGGACAGGATCCTGCAGACCTGGCAGATCTCCCCGCTGCAGACCTCGCCGCACTCCCGGCATCGCTGCACACCCCCCTGCCCGGAGACCCGGGTGGTGTTCTTCCGGATAGTATCCCGTGAGCTGATGAGGTTCTTCATGGTTCCCGGATGCCGGTACTCGAGTCCCGCAAGCATCACCCGCACCTCGGACCGAAGTGCATAACCCGTGTAGGGGCATTCAGGGAGCTCGCGATAATTCCCGGTGAGGAGCAGGTAGGTGACGATTTCGCGCTCGGATAATCCGGCGAGGGGTTTTATCCGGGGGATGAAACATTCCGGCTCCCCTGATGCGGCATCCTGCACGAGGTGCGGGAAGTCCCCGCGGAGGAGGTTCATCAGGACTGACTGGGCTTCGTCGTCAAGGTTATGACCGACCGCGATTTTGGCTGCCCCTGCCTGCCGGGCGGCAACGGTGAGTGCCCGCCGCCGAAGGATCCCGCAGACGGTGCATGACCGCGATTCCCGTCCCTTGAGGAGAGCATCGAGGTCTCCGCCAAAGAGTGATGCAAAGGAGACGATATGGTGCTCCACGCCGATCCGTGTGGTCAGATCAACCGCAGCGTGGATCGTCTCGTCCCGATACCCTGCAATGCCTTCATCGACCGTGATCGCGAGGAGCGTCACATCCGGCCATGTGGGGAGTGCGGCATGGAGCAGCAGGAGCAGGGCAGTGCTGTCTTTGCCCCCGGAGAAAGCGACAGCGATGCGGTCACCGGGTGCGATCATCCGCTGCCCTTCTACCGTCCGGGCAAAGAGGTTCTCTACATGCTGGATGCAATGGGTGCTGCACAGGTACTGCCCGGAATCCCGTAACCATATCACTGCAGGTTCACTGCAGGGGGTGGAGGAGCAGAGGATATCCCTGCGGTCTGGCGCTGGCATCACTCACCCCCCGTGCGCAACCCTGATGATCCGGATCTCATCCCCCTCCTCTGCGCATGCTGTCTCGGGCACGAGCCTGCCATTCCTCGTTACGATGATGGAGACGGGATTGATACCAAAGCGGTGCAGGATCTCCTCTATGGGGAGGGGACCACAATCGAGCTGCCGGGTGCTCCGGTCCGGGAGTATGATCTGCATGTGATTACCTGAGAGATACGGAGATGGGCCGGTAAATACCTCACGCTGGGGGCAGGTATGGGTGCGAACCCGGGGTAAGGGGGGAACCGGTGCCGGAGGGTGCAGACCGGGCTGCCTGATCTCCGGGGCAGAACTGGGAGAGGGTCTGGTGGGAAGGGAAACGACATCGCAGGATTCGGACTTCCTGTTTAACGACGATACGTATTATGGCATCAGCAGAGAAATGAGAAGAGAACAACGTTTGAGTATTCCGGACGGTGTCTGCAGGGGAGGGGGGCAGGCAGAGGGCAGAGCAGGGCGATGCAGTTTCCCTCCCGGATCCGGCCTTCCTGTGCACCGGCACGGATACCTGACCGGGAGATGGCTACTGCCCCGATCCCTGCGAAGTATCGGGGTCATCTTCCGGCATGAACAGAGCAGCACGACATCCCGAATCCCGCACGAACACAAGGAGAAGCTGAGAAGAATATGGATCCCAGAGCATGTTCCGCGATCCTCACCCGTGTCAGGGAGAGGCGGCCGCTCGTTCACCATATCACGAACTGCGTCACGATCAACGACTGCGCCAATATCACCCTCTGTGCGGGGGCTTCACCGGTGATGGCAGCAGCGCCTGAAGAGGTGGAGGAGATGGTCGGGATCGCCAGTGCGCTCGTCCTCAACATTGGGACGCTTTCAGCAGCCCAGGTCTCGTCCATGCTCCTTGCAGGGAAACGGGCAAATGAGCTTGGGATCCCGATCGTCCTCGACCCGGTAGGTGCCGGGGCGACCACCCTCCGGACCGCAACCGTGTTCCGCCTCCTGGAAAACCTGGATATCGCGATCCTCAAGGGAAACCCGGGAGAGATCGGGGTAATTTCGGGCCTTGGAGGGACGGTCAGGGGGGTTGACTCGGGCGGGGTGAGCGCCGACCCGGTCAGGATCGTGCGGGAGTGTGCAGAGAAGACAGGGGTGGTCGTTGCCATGACCGGTGAGACGGATATCATATCCGATGGAAGGGGG
>DUGL01000187.1:0-2707 GCA_013331415.1 Methanoregulaceae archaeon
CGTTCAATCCAATGCACACGTCCTGAACCGTTATCGGCATTTGCCGAATAGCGATTCATTGTGCTCCATACTCCGAATAACGGAATATGATTCAATATTTGTGGACCACGTAATATATCCTTTTTGGTCGGGAAACAGGAGATATGCGGGTTGGCTGGCGATAAATCCGGCGATTGCGGGAAAATCCGGCTTTTTTTCCAGTTTGGCGGCAGAGCTCAATTCTTCTGTACAGATCCATACATTTTCGCTGCTGGTTGCCGGGTTCGCGCATCCCCTTTTTTCCTGGAACGTCTTCCATCCCCTAGAGACAAGGGGGAATCATTTTACGTTCTCTTCCTCTGTTCTTTACGTTCCCTGCAGACAGTCATTCACCCCGGCCGGTTTCCGGCAGACCATGACTCCCCCAGGGGGATCAGTCTTCGTCATGATTTTCAGGGTTCATGACAGCAGTACCACATACCAACTACCGGGTGATTGCTCACTACCCTGTAGTACCTCTACTAATAAAGTGATAATGGCCCATTCTTCAGCATATTACAAAGGTGCCTGATGTATACACAGACCTTTATCCTGAAATCGTTCTCTGGTATTCTCGTGAGATCAATCCTCACCGTATCTCTCCGAAATCTCCCTGATTCCCTGTCAATCATATTTCCATATCTTTACGTCCCCCTGTTCTGTACAGGTAGAGGTATGCGGATCATCAGGGCACCTTCAGTCGGCACTGCTCACGAACTGGTGGTCAAGATGGTGCTCGAGAAAGGCAGGGTGCTCGAGACAGAGGATGATGAGGCGACCATCGAGTTCGATGAGCTGGCGGTGAGGATCGAGCACCCGCTGGCCGAACCAATGGTAAGCCCGCATTCGCGATTCTCACGAAATTTCATGGAGAAGTATGCAGCAGACCTCCTGAACGGGACACCTGCAGTCTTTGAGTACGATTACCATGACCGGCTCTTCAACTGGGGAGCCCCCCTGGAAGCCGGAGGGCAGGCCCTCCATATCAACCAGGTCGCGTACATCGTCAGCAAACTTGCAGCATCACCGGTCAGCAGGAGGGGGGTTGCTATCACCTGGAACCCGTACGTGGACGAGCAGCTGGATGACTGCCCCTGTCTCCAGCTGGTCCAGTGTATCATCCGCGACGGGAAGCTCGCGATGAAAGTGGTGTTCCGGAGCAATGACATGCTCTCTGCTGCAGGGGCGAACATGTTTGCCCTTGTCCGCCTCCAGAAGAGTGTTGCCGATCAGCTCGGACTCCCCTGCGGGCCCTACACCCACATCTCCCTAATACCCCATGTCTACTACAAACGTGACATTGCTGACATTGAGCCCTTCTGTGGAAGAGGCGGATACATACAACCGGTTGATGCGGTCTGCAGGGCGTGTGGAAAATGCCGCAGGTGATCTCCCGCATGCCACCCATCAGTCAGGTTAATTAAGAGAAACGGGCAATAAAATAAGGTGTTCAGCCCGGTAGTGTAGCGGTCAATCATGCGGGACTCTGGATCCCGCGACAGCAGTTCGAATCTGCTCCGGGCTATCATTCCTCGTGTCTCTCATTTCTCGATCTCTCCTGATCCCTTGCCCGTAGGGTGACGGCTCTTCGCAATTCCAGAGAATTCACGATACGTTCCTGGTGAAAGGGAAGCAGGGTCATATCGGCCCTCCCCACCACTCCACGCGATGAAGATGACTTCCCCTGAAGATCTCCCTTCCTCCTTCCGAAACCTGTACCAGCACCCGGAACCCCGGGGCACCCGGCCAGTTCCGGACCTCCCACGAACCTCCATGGCATGACGGTTCTGGCAGACCCCGTTCAGATGAGGATTCTCGTATCGCTTCCCCTATGCACCCCTGGATACCAGGCCGGGAAAACCATATTTTAAACCACTCAGGGGTCGCGGCACTCCCTGTCGTTATTCCGGCCTGCAGATCAGTGCCGCATGGTCAGGATACCACGGAGTAAGCCAGGTGCAGCACTCAACCCGGATGCCAAGCTCGGTAAGCCTCGCCTGCGCAGTCTCTGCCACATCACGCGGAGACCTGGTTACATCGATGCTGCGGGGTTTTACCATGAAGACCATCACACCGCCAGGCAGGAGAAACCGGGTGTTAGCCAGGAGAATTTCCACCTGGTCGGGCTGGGCTACGTCCTGGTAGATGAGGTCCACCTTCTCAACCAGGGAGAGGTACGCTTCCGGCAACCGTGCGTCTCCCATGATGGGGATGATGTTTTTCCTCTGCCGGGCAACCATGAGGAGGTCCTGCATCGGCAGGGGTGCCGGTTCAATAGCATACACGACCTCCACGTAATCCGCAACATGGGATACGGTTGTGCCGTTTGCAGCCCCCAGATACAGCACCCGGTGATTCGCCGTAAGCTCTATCCCCCCGCCCAGGTGATACAATGCCGCAAGCTTGCTCCGCGCCGGGTTCCAGAGACGGTATCCCTGGATCATCCGCTCACCATAGACCCCTCCCGGGCCCGGTGACGCGAGCTGATCACCGATCCAGATCACCTGCTCCTCCCGGCACCCCGTATCGCCTCTCTGGCACGGGCAATGAATACAGGATCTGATACGCCCCTGAAATAATCGATGCGTGCAGCAATGGCAAGTTTTGCAGCGAGGACACGGGCTACGCTCCCCCTCCTCTCCCGCCGTGACCCGTGCACTGCGCTGTTCTGGTAGATCACCCCGTGTTT
>DUGL01000187.1:2732-9655 GCA_013331415.1 Methanoregulaceae archaeon
CCCTCCTGCTTCGGCAGCGATCCGTGCGGCTACGAGGCCCCCCGCGAGCGCGCTGCAGTTGGGAAGCACCCCGGCTGCTTTGAGAGAGACCTGTTTTGCAAGGGCTGACCGTCGCTCGCTCAGCTGGTCAATCGCATCAAGTATGTCCTGCAGCGCCTCGCAGGAACCGCCACGCAGGAGATCCCGGACCTTCTTCCCTGGCGGCACCATGGATTTGCGGCTGAACCCGGGATTGACAGACCGGTACCAGTCAACAGCCCGCTCAGAGAGGTGGTTTACCGCTGAATCGATCTCCTCAAGCATCCTCACCATCCGGATCAATTCCGGGCTGTCAGCCACCAGTGCCCGTTCAAGCCGGGCCTCTGCAATGAGCAGGGCCGTCTCGTGCAGAACAGCCAGGTACTGCGACCGGTCCTCTACAAACCCGCACTCCACTGCCAGTTCCCAGTCCGGCATCCCTGCCGTCCCGTCGGCATCGAGCTGCTCTGCCCGCTCTGCCAGGCGGGCAGGGATGGGCGATACGGGGTGACACGCCCCACCCTCCACAGCGCAAAACCAGGTGGGCTTCATGAGCAGTAGTGGGTACTGAACCCTCATTAGTATCTTGGGATACAGGAGATGAAAGGCTGGCCGTGAATTGGGTCCCCTGCCATCAGACAGGGCAATGAGATAGTTCCGGCGTCCTGGTTCATACTGGTTATCAGAACACCGTTATTCCAAGCGAGAAGAGAATCACCGGCAGCGTGACTGCCCCCATGCAGAAGACCTGCGGGATGTTCAGGAGCCGTGGTACGAGGCCGAGCAGGGTGGCAAAGAGCAGGATAACGAGGCCGAACACCCCGCACAGCAGGAAACTGATCAGGGTTATGAAGACGATCACGCCCATTGTAAGTCCGTCCCGGTCAATACCGGCAAACCGCCATGCCGCAGAACCCAGCCTGAGGGTCAGGAGGTAGCCACAGACCGCCGCACATGCCGCAGATGCGAGCAGCACCTCGGGCGGCGGAACTTCGATGGCTGCCAGGGCCACCATCACCCCGTTCCGGGTGCGGGCGATAGCATAGAATGCAACCAGCCCGGCGACAGCGTTCACGGTGTTCGCAGCGCTCGTGGCAAAGAGGTAGCCCCGCCGGTCGCGTTCGTAATCGGCAACCGATGCAACAACTGCATTCGCCGAAGCGCTGGAGAGCCCGGGCAGCCAGCCAACAACCAGTCCCGCGATAGTGCCGGAGAGCCCGGATCTCAGCATGCCATGACGGGAGATCTGGATCCCGTCGAAATACTGGTCGGGAATGGCTCCTTTACCGGAGAGGATGAGGAGGGAGATGCCGAACATGCCCGAGAGGAGCGGCATCAGGAGTCCTGAGAACCCGAACGGACCGGACCCGAGAAACGAGAAGTGGAACGTGAAGAGACCAAGTGCACCCGATACCAGGAAGACCAGCCCGGCGTACAAGGGAGATTCGGCAAACAGGACCAGGTACCCTGCAACACCGATAAGGATGATTGCCACCCCCCAGTCCAGGTATCCCTGGAATAGCGGGGCGAGGACGAGCAGGGCAAGCGCTACCGGGAGTGCGGCGAGAAACCCTGCAGCGCTCCCCAGTGCAGAGATGCGGACTGCCTCCTCACCGTGTCCTTCGAGGCAGAGTGCATGGGCAGGGATCACCGAGACAGCGGTATCAGCATCAGGTATACCAAGGAATGTGCTGGGAATGCTGTCGAGAAAGGTATGCGTCACCAGCGCTGCGACCATGGCTGCGGCAAGCATCTCCGGGCCAAACACCGGGATGAGGGCGACCTGGAGCGAGAGCAGGCCTCCCGCCATGGTATTGACATGGATCCCGGGGAGGAGCCCGCTGATGGTGCCGAGCATAACCCCGGCGGCAACTCCGGCCAGGAGGCTGATCATTCCCGCCAAAGTTGCCGGGGAATCAAGATAAATACATCGCAATAACAGTTATTCATACAAACGGACGGTGCACCTGATGAGGATCGCAGTCACACGGCTTGCCGGCAAGGAAAAAGACGATGCAGTACGCTGTGCCAGGTTCGGGCATGACTGCTACCCGGTTTCACCACTCCGGGCGGAGATCAGGGAGGATCTCATCGCATCATTCGTCGCTGCCGTTGGAGCAGACGAGTATGACTGTATCTTCTTCACGAGCGCGCTTCCGGCACAGATCATCGCACCCCGTCTCACGCGCTGGCCCCGCGTGATCGCGATCGGGCCAACCACGGCAAGAACGCTCGAGCATTTTGGTATCGCTGCAGAGACGCTCCCTGCGTTCTATTCCCGGGAATTCGTCCCCTATCTCGGCACCTGGATCCGTGGCAAACGTATCGGCATTCCCCGTGCAGATGTTCCGAACCCACTTCTCATCGATGGGATCGGGCAGGCCGGGGGGTTCCCTGCCGAGGTCAGGATCTATTCCCTGATCCCTACCGGGATTGAACTGGACCTCACTGGTGCAGGAGCAGTCCTCTTCACCAGCGCGATGTCCTTCACGACTGCAGCCTGGCAGCGCGACGTGCCGATCCTGAAGATAGCGATAGGCGAATCGACTGCTGCTGTAATGAGGGATGGGAACGTCCTGCCGGACGTGACCGGGGATGGATCGCTCGAGGGTACGCTCCAGGCATTGAATGCATTCATCGCAGCCAGGGATGTGCCGGCAGGTGGTTGAGCAGGACCTATGAAGGGTGATAAAGCTGAGCGACGGCAGATCCTGGTTGATGACGGGTTGCTGGTGATCGACAAACCCCGCGGACCCTCCAGCCACCAGGTAACCGCATGGGCAGGTGAGATCCTGGGGGCAAAGGTCGGGCATGCCGGCACCCTTGACCCGGGAGTATCCGGGGTCCTCACGGTGATGATCGGGAAGGCGGTGCGGCTCGCACCGATTCTTTTATCCGAAGAGAAAGAGTATGTCTGCCTCTTCCGGCTCCACGGAGATATCGCGATTTCGAATGTTGAGGCTGCCCTCGCTGAATTCACGGGGCGGATCTACCAGCGTCCTCCCCGGAAGAGTGCGGTGAGCCGCAACCTGCGGATACGGATGGTCCATGGGATCGAACTCCTCGATCACGAGGGGAGACAGTACCTGGTCCGAGTCAGGTGTGATGCCGGGACGTACATCCGCTCACTCTGCCATCACCTTGGCATGGCGCTCGGTACTGATGGCCATATGGTGGAACTGCGGCGCACGCGATCAGGACCGTTTGGGGAGCGGCATGCCCACACCCTGCAGGAACTTACCGATGCAGTTGCTGCAGCAACGGCAGGTGATAGCAGCAGGTTGCAGGAGATGGTCCGCTCTCCTGGTGAGGCCCTGGGTGATCTGCCAAAGGTCATCCTCCGGGATACTGCCGTGGACGCCGTCTGCCACGGGGCTGTGCTCGCGCGGGCAGGCATCCACCGCCATGATGCGTTTGACAGGGGGGCACAGGTCGTACTCCTCAGCACCCGTGGAGAGCTGGTTGCTCTGGGGCGGTCACTGGTTTCGTCCAAAGAGGCAGCATCGCTGCAGCACGGGTTCGTCATCGCATCCCATACCGTCTTCATGGACCCGGGAACCTATCAACGCGGCTGGAAAAAAGGTCGCCCGCAGGATTCACGGTAGCACGGGGGGAAAGATAGCATTAAAAAAAATACCGGATAATAGTAAGGGTGCATTTCTGTGCTGAGGTAGTCTAGACTGGTAAGGCGCAGGCCTGGAAAGCCTGTGGGGCGTCCAGCCCCTCGGGAGTTCAAATCTCCCCCTCAGCGTTCACTTCCCGTATCCCTTCCGCACTCCCGTATTACCCTGCCTGGCTCATGTTCTCAGCAGCGCATACCTGCTTCGCGTCCCATCTCAAAGGCCCGCGTATTGATCTCCACGGTCTTCGGCGGAACAAGGTTTTGGACGGCGCTTACCAGTGACCCCGGAGCGAGGGGGATATGGTGCGATGCAGCACCGAGCATCACCACGTTTGCCGCGAGGACGCTCCCCGCCTTGCGGGCGATTTCTTCACCGTCTATCATACAGAGATCGAACCGGGAGAGCGCTCGTATAACCTCATCCTGTGAGGGGACCGCCAGCCCCTGGACAAAGACCGAGGTGGGGATAACCATCCGGCAGTTGAGCACAATCCTCCTCCCGGGCTTGAGAAAGTGGGAGTAGCGCAGCCCTTCCAGCATGTCAAAACCAATCAGGAGATCCGCAGTGCCTGGTGCGATCAGCGGACCGAATTTCCCGTCGATCCTGATATGACTCTCAACAGACCCTCCGCGCTGGGCCATACCATGGGTCTCAGCACCCCTCACGGTACGCCCTTCGATCAGGCAGGCCCCCCCGAGGATATTGGAGGCAAGGATTGTTCCCTGACCCCCGATGCCGACCACCAGGATGTCATATGACCCCTTCATCGTGCTCCCTCCTTACCAATCGCACCGGACGGACAGATCTGCATGCAGACGGCACAACCGCTGCAGAGATCATTGATGAATGCCTTTTCCTCATGCTGCTCAATGGCAGGGCAGCCGAATTTGACACAGACCCCGCACCCTGTGCAGGTATCCGAATCGACCGTGAAACGGCCTCTCTTTACCCCCGCCCGCCTGGCCGTGATCACGCACGGCTGTTTTGCGATAACCACTTTGACCCCCGGCCGCTCCTTTGCCGATCTGAGCGCTGCTGTGAGGGAGACCAGGTCATACGGGTCGACAGTCTCGACATAAATGACTCCACATGCCCGGCAGATAGCTTCGAGTGACAGGGGTGGGACAGCAGTCCCGCAGGCCGTATACCCGGTGTTCGGGTTTGGCTGGTGACCGGTCATCGCGGTGGTCCGGTTATCGAGAATCACCACCGTCATTTCTGCACCGTTATAGACGGCATTCATGAGCCCCTGGATACCGGTATGCAGGAACGTCGAATCGCCGATGGTGGCCACCACGTCCCGCTCCTCACCGGAGTGGAAGATACCGCTGCCGACCGTGATCGAGGCCCCCATGCAGATCGTGGTATCGACCGCTCCCAGCTGGACACCGAGCGTGTAGCACCCGATGTCGCTTGGGTAGATCCCGTCCCTGAAGACCTTCCTGATCGCGTAGAAGACCGGCCGGTGCATGCACCCTGCACAGAGGATGGGTGGCCGCGGAGGGAGATCCGGGACCGGCTGGACAGCGGGATACTCAACTGCCGGGGAGAATCCGCAGGACGTCATGATACGTGCGACAACATCGGGAGATAGTTCGCCTTCGTACGGGGCATGCCCGTCTTTCTTGCCATGGACCGGCACACAACCGGCCACTTCACGCACGGCTTCCTCGACCATCGGGAAGAGTTCCTCGATAACGAGCACGCTCTCATGCATCCTGACAAACCCGGCCAGCCATTCCTCGTCGACCGGATACGCCCCGATCTTCATGAACGAGATATCGGGCGGGAGGATCTCCTGCACGTAGGACGCTGCGATCCCGCTCGCGATGACTGCCTTCCGACCCCTGACCTGGTACTGGTTGTAGCTGAGCTGGGAGAGCCGCTTCCTGATCTCCGGCTGCTTCTCGTTGAGTTTCCGGTGGAGAACCCGGGTATGGGCCGGGATAACGACATACTGGCGGGGATCCCGGTGAAACTCTCCTTTCCCGGTGAAAGGGATCGCCGGGCCAAGGGCTACATCTCCCTTCGAATGGCAGATCCGGGTTGTGGGGCGGAACATGACCGGAAGCCCGAACTCCTCGGAGAGGGCGAATGCATCCCGCACCATATCGTGCGCTTCCTGGATGGTCGACGGGTCGAGACAGGGGATGCGGGCGAACTTTGCGTACATCCTGCTGTCCTGCTCGTTCTGGGACGAGTGGGCAAACGGGTCATCCGCGACCATCAGGACGAGTCCCCCGGTCACGCCCGTATAGGCGCTGGTCATCAGCGGGTCGGCAGCAACATTCAGGCCCACGTGTTTCATCGTGCAGAACGCCCGAACACCACACCAGGCTACGGCAAGGGCGTTCTCAAGGGCGACCTTCTCATTCACCGACCATTCAACAGAGCAGCTCAGGTCCGGACGCGATGCGAGTATCTCGATCACTTCCGATGACGGGGTGCCGGGATACCCGCTCACAAACCCGACCGGAGCTTCGAGGCAGGCATGGGCGATTGCCTCATTTCCGAGAAGATAGCGTTCTTCCATAGTCCACCAGGGGTTTTTCCTGATGAACTACTCTGGTTCCCACCCATATATAGTAATTCGGCTCGCGTTTCAAAACTTATAAGAACTCATGCAGATTAAGTATTTAGGCAATTTAAGGGCCCGTAGCATAGCCCGGTGGTGCGCCCGGCTGATAACCGGGAGGTCATGTGTTCGAATCACATCGGGCCCATCCCCATGTTCTTAATTACCCGGAAATACAACCTCTGGGTATGGAACGGAATCATAAGATCCTGCTGGGTGCAGTACTCGCCATCACCATCATCCTCTTCTTCGTGAATATCTATGCTGCAGGAACAGCTGCCATCATCTTCATTGCCCTGGTTATGTCGGTCTGGATAATGCAGGACTCGCAACTCCACCCGGAAATTGTCGCCACCCTGCGGAACGAAGCGAAATCGCTCGAGCTCCGGAACCAGGGCAATGCAACAGCCTATGCACTCCATGTGGTCATCATCCCCCACGATGTCGAACTGGACATCCCGATGCTCGGAGAGGAGGAGAGATATGTGTATACGTTTGATAAGATGGTTGATGAGGCAAAGGTTGTGGTCTCCTTCACGAATGAAAAAAAGCAACAGTATAAAAAGACCTTCCTCCTTTCTGCACTCGGAAAGAGCGAGGATGACCTGTTAAAACCGATGTTTCCCCTTTTCAAGTGGAAAAAAGAGGATGACTGATCCGATCTATTTTTTCTTCTCTCCCGGCGGAAACACGAATTCCAGGGTCTG
>DUGL01000224.1:0-143 GCA_013331415.1 Methanoregulaceae archaeon
CCCCAGGGACCGGGTACCAGTTCTTCGAGCTCGCGCGGGTTCTGGCACAGTAACCCCCCGCCTCTCTCGTTTTCCTGCACCACTTCCCGTCCGGCAGGTTTAAGGAGATCACGCGAATGAGAAGTCATTCGCGCTCCTGGCGG
>DUGL01000224.1:219-3283 GCA_013331415.1 Methanoregulaceae archaeon
CTGCAGGATACCCGGGGGGAACAGGGGAGAGAAATTGAAGGGTATACCTGTTCAGGTCGTCCGGGAAGCCCCCTCCCTGGCATCCATTTCAGGATTCCTCTTCTCTCCTCTCAACTGATCGCGGTTCGTCGCCCGGCAGTGTGCCTAAAGAGCTGTAAATTCGGCCCGAGTATCCCGACATGATGAACACCGCCGCCCCCTGGTAGTACGAGGAGAGCTTTGCCGCTCGATCCCGGGGTTACCTTTCGGTCGCCTTCTCCCCTGTGTTCAGTACAGAAAGAAGATGGCGCTTTGATGGCGGTTCAGTGAACAGACTAAAAAAACGATACATCTTTATGAACAGGTAAAGCAGGTCCGAAAGCCTTCAGGGACCCGCACCAGTCACCTGCACCGCATGCAGTGAACAGAATCAGCCATGTCAGTGGGTATCAGACCATGATATTGGTCTCTGAAAACGGCTTCACCCGTACAAGGATGTAGTCCCGCATCCGGGATGGCAGGATATCTGCAACCTCCCCGATCGTGACCCCACCCTCAATGATGATCCCCTTCAGGATGGCGGCATACGTGTCATAGGGGAGCTTTACCCGCAGCCCGGTCATCTGTACCGTTATGGGGGTAGGTGACAGCACGGCGTGGATATCTTCCAGTTGATCGGAGATCACGTCCATCAGGCGGGCTGGTGAGACGGATGGCGGGTCTTTGGCGATCTCATCCCGCTTTTTGTCGAGCACCCGGGTGATCTCTGCAGCGACCTCCTCGAGCTTCTCAAGCTCCTCAGACTCTTTTGTCCGGTGCATGAACCTGCCGACACCCCCGACGAACCCCTCAACCGGCGGGTCGATTATCCGCCGGAGCGTCTCAGTCGAAGGTCCACCAAGGACCACGATCGGGACCCGGATGCCCCGCCGAAGCACCGGGAACTTCTGCTCGATACAGGTCTCAAAATCACCGAGCAGGTAGACCGCAATATCATGCTCATTGATCACATCGCGTTCCTCGTCATTGAGCTGGGCGATCCGTTTTCCAAACCCTCTTGCGAGCCCGACCATGTTGGTCTTCGCGCCAAAACGCCGGATGTACTCAGCCACGTCACAGGATGCATGCGGGAGGTGGTGGATCTCAAGGCTCATGGTCACCACCGCGATCTCGGTTCCGACCAGGGGGGAGGGCGTGATCTCACCGGTCAGGGGCTTGCCGATCCGTGCGATCAGGGCGATATCTTCCCGTGGCACCAGCGCCTGGAGCACCACTTCCTGGGCAAGGATATGCTTCTGGATGATGTACCCGCCCAGGTCATCGATCAGGTCCACGATAACGTCATGCTGGTAGATCCCCCCCTTGTAGGTAATCGGGACAAGGTTCACAGCTGCTCACCCATCAGTGCAAATTTCTCCCTGACCAGGTCTTCAAAGTCCTCCGGAAGGGTGTCCTCGCTTGCCACGAGGTAGAATTTTTGCCTCCCATAGTACTGGCGGCGCACCTTGAACCCCTCCGGCTGGATGACCTGCAGGGCATAGATCAGGTCCTTGTATACCGACTCACTTGGGTCGAGAACCGGGATATCCTCAATCCCAGCTGCTTCGGCAGCCCCGATAGAGAGGATGATGGTGAAACGGTCGGACTGGTTCACCCGTTCGCTCCCGAACTTCTCCAGGAGAATGTTCAGGAAGGGAGCAAGGTAGGTCTCATCAGCAATCGAGATCGTTGTTTTCTGTTCCTGGATATTCACATTGGCAAAGTCCTGTACCTTGACGACACCAGGAAGCTTTTTTGTTATCCCTACTGCGATAAAGATCGGCACCCGGGGATCGATTGAGATGTGGAGTTTTTTAATCACGCGCAGCAGGTTGTGGTCGAGAAGCACAACATCAGCAATGCGGCGATAGTAGTCCCTGCCTGTCTCCTCAGGGCTCTCAACCTCGAAATATTCAATCGCCTCCATCTATGATCCCTTGATAAACCCTGATGCGAGGAGGGCAGATCCCACGGCACCAATATACTGGGAGTGGTGGGGGACGACGATCTCCACCTGGAGGAGATCGCCCATCGCTTTCACGAGCCCCTGGATGAGCGATGTCCCCCCGACCATGATCACCGGTTCCTTTATATCCACTTCCTGCAGTTGCTGCTCAAACACCTGCTCGGCAACACTGTGGCAGGCGGCTGCTGCCACATCCTCAGGTGTACTCCCGGCGGCAAGAGCATTGACCAGGCTCTGGGTACCAAACACGATGCAGTAGCTGTTCATCGGGACCATCTTTGCAAGCCCATCCATGGCAAGCGGGCCGAGCTCGGTGATATCCACGCCAAGGCGCTTTGCGGTCATCTCGAGGAACCGCCCGCTCGCCCCGGCACAGATACCTCCCATGGTGAACGTCCCTGGTATCCCGTCCTGGACACTGATCGCCTTGTTGTCCATCCCCCCGATATCTATCACGGTGGCTGGACCGTGCTGGGTGTCGGCAAGGTAGACTGCCCCCTTGGAGTTCACGGTCAGTTCTTCCTGGATCAGGTCTGCTCCTATCTTCTCCCCGACAAGGAAGCGGCCGTATCCGGTCGTCCCGGTCGCCTGGATAGCCGCCCGTGCTATCCCCGCCTCCTTCAGGGCGAGTTCGATCGCATCCTCTGCGCTCTTGAGCACGCCGATGGTGGGAAGCCACCCGGTCCCGATGATCTGGTTGTCCCGCATGACTACGGCCTTCGTGGTGCTTGAACCGCTGTCCACCCCGAGCGTGATCCCTTCCTGCACCTCGCGGGCAAGAAGTGCCCGCCTCCGTGCAATGGTTGTGAGCGCCTCCATCCTGGTGAGCAGCGTTCCTGCGGTCGTCCGCTCCGTGAACGAGTAGGAGACGACCGGGAGACGGGAGTTCTCATGGATATACCGCCGCAGTTCATTCCGGACGATAGCAGCCTCGGCGCACCGGAAGCAGGTCGCGATGAAGACCGCGTCCGCCTCGACTTTTCCCTCAACAAGAGCCCTCGCGCGTGCAATTGCAAGTTTGAGGTCAGGACTCCGGACATCAAGGCCGAAGAGATCAAACCCCTGCCTGATATCAGCGAG
>DUGL01000100.1:0-212 GCA_013331415.1 Methanoregulaceae archaeon
ATGGAGGACCTGGATCTCCCCCGGACCGTACTCCACGACAGGGAACCCCTCCTTTCGCAGGTACCGTGCATCGCTTGCCGCCCACTGGACGATCGGTTGTGCCGTCCGGTGATGCACCTTCCCGATCTCCTCGAGGAGGCGGGTGACAAGGCGGGAGTCCGGCGGCGTGATACCCGGCTCGGCCATCTGGGTCACCACGATGTCAGCCCGGG
>DUGL01000100.1:326-5041 GCA_013331415.1 Methanoregulaceae archaeon
ATGCCAAAGAGCCCGCCGAGGATCTCTGTGGACTCGCTGATGATCCGGGCAAGAGCGGGGTCCCCGGGGTCATACTCCCGTGCATGCACCTCCTCCATGAACTCGAGGAGGGAGTATGCCTCCATCACGGCGCTCACCCCCCGGACCGGGTAGAGCGAGCTGTGGCCCGGCTCACCGTGGAACCTGCAGCAGAGGCGCATCAGGCCCTTCTGCCCGACATTCGGGGAGAAGGCCGGTGTCGGCTCGGCCACGATAGCATCGCACGGCTTCAGGCGCTTCTTTGCAAGCAGCGTCTGTATCCCGTACGTCCCGCTCGTCTCCTCGTCGCAGACGAATGCCAGGTCCGCGGGGAGCTCCCGGCCGGAATCGATGAACTCCCTGCAGGCCCACAGGAGCGAGGCGCACCCGCCTTTCATATCGGTGGTCCCTCGTCCCCAGACCTTCCCGTCCTCGATCCTGCCCGAGAACGGGTCATCGGTCCATCCCTCGGGGATTGCAGGGACAACATCGACGTGGCCGCAGAACAGGATCCTGCCCTGTACCCGTGCCGAGACAAGGTTGTGCCTGCCTCCTCTCCTCCTGATGACCACGGTCGGGATGCCCAGTGCATCGGTGAACTCCCTGATGTACTGGATCACCTCTGTCGTATCTCCCGGAGGGTTCTCGCTCCGGATTCGCACAAGTTCAGCACAGAGGCGGACAGGGTCCATGGGTATCCCGATGACCGGTATGTTCAGGCAGGGCCCTGGAACTCCCGGAAGAGGTTTGCAAGCGAGGCATCATCATACAGGCTCTTCAAAAACTCTGACTTGAAGAACTCCTCTATCATAGCGTAAAAGACATGCGACCGGATCGGCTCCCGGGAATCCGGATCAAAGACGATCCGGAAACTCCGGTAGGACGCCCGGTCATCGCTGTCATAGATCCTTCTCCAGAGCAGGGGAAGCGCCTCGAACCGATCGGGGTGGGTCTCTTTTAACCAGTTGACAAATGCCGGGAACTTGACCCGGTCCCCCTTCTTCTCCTCGTCGATCCTCCAGCGGAGGTACTGGCCAGCCATGATGTTCTTTGGAGACTGGTAGTTATAGGTCATCAGGCCGACCGTGTAGTCGATATGGGCGAGAGCGTCAATAAAGTAGAAGTCGAGCACGGGGTGCCAGAGAGTCTGGTCATGCAGGATGAGCGACTTCTCGTACAGGTGCTCAAGTATATGGACGTATTCCCGGTCTTCATTCATAGGTTATCGTTTGCTCCGGGGCGGTATATAAATTCGCAACCGGACAGTTTGTTCCAGGGGCCAGGAACAGGGTTGCGGGGGGAAAGATCCATAACCGCTCCCGGAAAAGCGTTCCGGGAGGGCTGCTGGACCTGCAGAGCCATGGCAGGGACCATACGGTCAGTGGTAGAAGGGAGCACGCCGTTCTACCGCCTCTATGAAGAGCTCGCGCAGTTCGTCTCCGGATTTTCCCCGGATATCAACATGGTTGTCGGCCCGGAGCAGGCACGGCTTCAGTTTCCCATCAGAAGTTACCCGGAGGCGGTTGCAGAACGCACAGAACTCTGTATTGTGGAGCGGCCGGACCACCTCGACTTCTGAACCCTCGAGGCAGTACTTCTTCCGATGGTGCATCCGGCGGGTCAGCACCTGGGTGGAACGCTCGGCAAGCCGCTCTTCAAGCCCGTTCAGCGCACTATGGTAGCTGCACCCCTTCATCTCCATCAGTTCTATCAGCTGGAGCACGAGGTCACGGTTCCCCTTCACGAACCGGATGAACCCGTCGATCTCGTGCTCATTGATGCCTTTGAGGACCACCATGTTCAGTTTCACCGGGGTGAGTCCTGCATCGAGCGATGCATCGATCCCGGCGATCACCTCATCAAGACAGTCCTTCCCGGTGATCGCTTTGTAGGTCTCATGGTCAAGGCTGTCGAGGCTGATATTGACCCGGGAGAGCCCTGCCGCCTTCAGCCCCGGTGCAAGATCGGCGAGGAGGGTTCCATTCGTGGTCATCGAGCTCTCCATCCCGTCAGGTACCGATTGGACGATCTCGAGGACGTCTTTGCGGAGCAAGGGTTCTCCCCCGGTGAACTTCACGCTCCTGAACTCAAACTCATGCGCCACCTGCATAATCGCCGCAATCTCAGCAGCGCTCATGCTGGACTCAGGTGCGACCTCCCCCTCAGCGTGGCAGTAGATGCAGCGGAGGTTGCAGGCCGGGGTGAGGCTCACCCGCAGGTTGGTGACAGGCCGGTCAGAGGGATCTCTCAGCTTCATTGGTGCTCACAAAATTCCTGGCAATGATGTAGATCTCCGAGCTCCCTTTGCGGCTCGTCCTGCTCCTCAACGTCCGCACCGAGAGAAAATGGTTACGGACCTCCTGCAGGAATGCACTGAAATCCTCGCCCTGGAACGCCTTGACCACGAAGTTGCCACCCGGTTTGAGGACAGCGCAGGCAAAGGAGAGTGCCGCTTCCCCGAGTGCCAGGGACCGGGCCTGGTCATAGCTCTTCTGCCCGGAGAGTTTTGGTGCAGCATCGGACGTGATCACGTTCACGATTCCGAGCAGTGCATGGACCTGAGGACTGAGCGTGGGATCAGAGAAATCGGCCACCAGGGTCTCCACTCCCTCGATAGGAACGATGGGAGAGAGGTCGATCCCGAGCACCTTCCCTCTCGTCAATCCCCTGATAACCTGGAGCCAGCTGCCCGGGGCAGCGCCGAGATCCACGACATTGTCAGACTCCCGGATGATGTGGTACCGGTCCTGTATCTCGACCAGCTTGTAGGCAGCCCGTGACCGGTAGCCTTCCCTCATCGCCCGTACGTAGGAGTTGTCCTTAGTCCACTGTGATCCCATCTGAGTCCATCCGTATTGTTCCCAAACCTGCTCCCGTAACGAAAGGAGATATTATTAAAAATGTGGTGGCATAGTGTATAAGAGACTATATAAGGGGTCTATGATGTTAAAAGCAACGATTGATGCAGATATTCTGAAAGAAGCCATCGACGCGTTATCCGCGCTCGTCACCGAATGCCGGTTGCATGTCGATGAGAACGGGTTGTCTACCCGGGCTGTTGATACGGCAAACGTTGCAATGGTGTCTTTCAGCCTCAAAAAGGAGGCTTTTGAGAGTTACTCGGCAACAAAGAGCGAGATCGGCCTTGATCTCACCAAGTTAAAGAACATCTTTGGCATGGTCGGCAAGAACGATATCATCACCCTCGACCTGCCTGAGGAGACACATAAACTCCAGATCAGTTTTGAGACCTATCGGTACTCCCTCACCCTCCTTGACCCGAATACTATCAGGAAGGATCCAAACCCCCCGACTATCAATCTCCCCGGTAGTGTCGTCCTCTCGGGAACCGAGCTGAACAATACCATAAAAGCGGCCGCGGTCGTTTCGGACAAGATCGCGCTCGGGATTGACCCGGTTGCCCAGTCATTCTACATGGTCGCTGAAGGGGATACGGACCATATCCGGCGCATGTTTGAGAAAAACGAGGTCAATTTCATCAATGCGGTCGAAGCACGGTCGCTGTTTTCGCTCGATTATTTAAAAGACATGGGAAGGGTGATGAGCCGTGCCGTTGAGGTCGAGGTATCGCTTGGTATCGACCACCCTGCAAAGTTCTCCTTCTATAGTGCGAATGGCAATGGTCATGTCGAGTACCTCCTTGCACCCCGGATCGAGGCCGACTGAATGCGGGTCTCCCTTGAACTGAAAGACTTAGCCAAATACCCTTTTTTACGCGAATCACAGCAGTTCATGGGGACATCAGCTGACACGCTGGAGGATTTTCTCCACGCTGCCCAGGGAAAGATTGCCGTCCGGCACGCTATCGGCAGGATCCACACTGCGCTCAGGGGAACAGACCGTGATAAACAGGCTCTACCCCTCCCTTCGGACAGTATCGATGTCAGGATCGCGGTATCCGGGTATGCGCTCGCCCGGATCCTGGTCTCCTGTGCTGCTGACCGGTCGCTTGTTGAACGCCTCGCCCGGTTCGAGGCATACCGGGCATACAGCTTCCTGATTGACGAGGATGATCAGAAAAAAACGTACATAGCCGCCAGTGTCGGGATGAATATCCAGGGCTCATCGCTCCCGCTCGTCCAGTACGTGGAGATTGTTGCCGGTCTGAATGAAGAACGGTGGCGTCTCGTAAACCGGGACGTGTATGACGGCTTCGTCCCGGTCACACCCCTGGAGAAGAACGAGCTCCTGCGGGAACAGATACGGGTTATCCTGCTCCGCCAGCTCCCCCTCCGGGTCCCTGTACCCGTGTGCGAGCTCCTTCTCCCCCAGGTGGAAGAGCTCAAGGCTGCGTACCAGAAGACGATCCTCGAGCAGTTCGGGGCCGTGGAAGAAGACTGCTTCCCGCCTTGCATGCAGGCGCTGATCGGGGCCCTGAGCGCGGGAACCAACATCCCGCATACCGGCCGGTTTGCCCTCACCGCATTCCTCACCAACATCGGGATGGGCCCGGCTCAGATCATCGAACTCTACTGCAGGGCTCCTGACTTTGACATCTCAAAAACCCAGTACCAGGTCGAGCATATCGCAGGGAGGGGTGGCACCGACTATACTGCGCCGTCCTGTCCCGCGATGCGAACATCCGGGCTCTGCATCAGGAGCGATAGTTTCTGCGGCAAGGTGAACCACCCGCTCAATTACTACCGGTTGAAAAAGAGAAAGGGGGAGAAGAGAGA
>DUGL01000204.1 GCA_013331415.1 Methanoregulaceae archaeon
GGAAGGGAACTGGCGGTGGAGGCTCTCCCCTGGCGAGCCGGGAGAGGAGGACTGGGCGTGGCTGTCTGCGGTGACCTGCCGATCAGGCCGGGTGGAAAATTATACCTGTATGAACGGTGATAGCTCTCTGTGCAGGATGACCTGATACCCCGGCGCGGGTTCTCCCACGTACCCGGGCGTATCCACGGGCTGGTGGACCTTGCCTACAACCTCTGGTGGAGCTGGCACCCGGAGGCCCGCATTCTCTTCAAGCAGATCAACCCGCATGCATGGAAGGAGAGCATCCACAACCCGGTAAAGATGCTCCAGGAGATCCCGGAACGGTTCCTGGAGCGGGTCGCGGGAAACCCGGAGTACCTGCGCCGCTATGATATCTCGATGTTCCGGTTCCACCGGTACATGACGACGAAAAACGGCTGGTTCTCCGAGGCGCATTCCAGCTCCCGATCCCTGACCATCGCGTACTTCTCGGCCGAGTACGGGCTGCACCACTCGCTCCCGCTCTATGCCGGGGGGCTTGGGTTCCTTGCGGGGGATCACCTCAAGGAGTGCAGCGACCTCGGCCTGCCGCTGGTGGCAGTCGGGTTCATGTACTCGGAGGGGTACCTCCACCAGCACATCCTCCCCGACGGATGGCAGGACAATTACTGGGAGCACCTGGACCGTGATGCCGCCCCGGTCGCACGGGTGATGGATGCAGACGGGCGGCAGCTGGTGGTCCGGGTCCCGCACATCAGCCCGCCGATCCATGTTGCAGTCTGGCGGGTGGATGTCGGGAAGGTGCCGCTCTACCTGCTTGACACCGATATACCGGAGAACGAGCCGGCTGCCCGTGCCATCTCCTCCCGGCTCTACACGGGTGACAGGGAGCGGCGCCTCGTCCAGGAGGTCGTGCTCGGGATTGGCGGGCAGAAAGTCCTCAATACGCTGGGGATCAATTTTTCTGCGGTACACTTGAACGAGGGGCACCCGGCATTTGCTCAGCTTGAGCGGATCAGGGAACGGGTTGAACGCGGGCTCTCGTTTCCGGTCGCCCTGGACCAGGTGCGGGGGACCGCGGTCTTCACGACCCATACGCCGGTGCCTGCCGGAAACGATCTCTTCTCCCCCTCCCTTATGGAAAAGTACTTCTCGGACTACTACCCGGCGCTCGGGATCGACCGCGAGACGTTCCTTGAGCTCGGCCGGACCCCTGGCGACCCGTCCGGTTGTTTTAACATGGCTGCATTTGCCCTCAGGCTGACGGCTTTCCACAACGCGGTCTCGCAGCGGCACGGGAGTGTTTCCCGGAAGATGTGGCAGGTCCTGTGGCCGGGGTCCCCGGAAGGTACGGTCCCGATCGATGCCATCACGAACGGGGTGCATATCCCGACCTGGCTGAACCCGCGGATGGAGCGCCTCTACTCACAGTATCTCAGCCCGGTCTGCCCCCACTGGCAGCAGGAGCTTGATAATCCTGCGATATGGGGGATGATCGATGAGATCCCGGACCGGGAGCTCTGGCTCCTCCACACCTGGCTCAAGGCCAAGCTCTTCAACCGGATCCGGGAGCGGAAACGGCTCCGCTGGGCGTCCCACCACAAGGCGCCGATCAATCTGGTTGCCGATGGCCTGATGCTCAGCCCATCTGTCCTTACGATCGGGTTTGCCCGCCGGTTCTCGAGCTACAAGCGGGCGGACCTGATCTTCCATGATGTTGCCCGCCTGAAGCGGATCCTGACCAACAAGTGGTGGCCGGTCCAGATCGTCTTTGCCGGCAAGGCCCATCCGGACGACACGGAGGGCAAGCAGATCCTGCAGCGGATCTACCAGCATGCCGTCTCCCCTGATTTCGAGGGGAGGATTGCGTTTGTGGAAGATTACGGGGAGCAGACGGCCCAGTACCTGGTCCACGGCGTTGATGTCTGGCTCAACAATCCCCTGCCCCCGATGGAGGCCTGCGGGACGAGCGGTATGAAGGCTGCGTTGAACGGGGTCCTGAACTGCAGCATCCGGGACGGCTGGTGGCTCGAGGGGTACAATGGCCGGAACGGGTGGGCGTTTGGCGGCGATGCCTGGTCCCCGGAACGGGACGCGATGGATGCCGCGGAACTGTACACCCTCCTTGAAAAGGAGATCATCCCGCTCTTTTACTCTGGCTCGCTTGACGGCATCCCGCACGGGTGGGTGCAGATGATGAAGGAGTCGATAAAGAGCATCGCCCCGATCTTCTCATCCCGGCGGATGGTCAAGGAGTACACGGACCGGTACTACCCCTCTCTCCTGTCGTGTGCAGAGAGCGGGTACGAGCAGTGCCCGATCTGAGCGGAGCAGGAGACCAGACGGGATGGCATCACTGCGATGGTGCCGCAGAGCATACGGAGGGTATGGCAGGGGCATGTCGTTCTTTCCTGGCCACCCTTTCGCCGCTCTGAGGCTTCGGGCCGTGGGATCAGCGCCATGCTGCTTTTCCACCGGGCCGATTGATACCGGTGAACGATACCGCAGAAGATGGGGAGTCTGGTGGAGACAAGAGAAAAAAAATCCTGGGTGCTGTCCCGTATCTGGGGAAAGGCAGTATCAGAGGTAGCTTGTCCCGCCCCTGGTCTGCTGCCGGTGCAACCTGCTGGCACGAGCTCCTGCCGTACCTGTCTTGAGAAGAATGGTTGCCCCCACACGACAGCGGTGAAAAAAAGGAAGATTAGAATGGGCCCCAGGAACGCCGGACGACCACGAATCCCCTGCTCGTGGAGCTCCCGCCGTCACTGGTCACGGTCAGGCTGACCCGGTAGAGCCCGGGACTCGTGTAGGTGTGGACAGGGTTGATCTCTGGTGAGGTCGCACCGTCACCAAACGTCCAGAGGTAGCCGGTGGGATCGCCCTGGGACCGGTCGGTGAACCGGACCGTGAGTGGTGCTGGACCGAAGCGGGTATCCTGGGAGAAGCGGGCAACGGGTGGCCTGGCCGTGGCTGTCACCGTGATGTAGCCCTCCCGCACAATCTCATCGCTGCCATCCGGGCCGGAGACCGTGTACCGGACCGGATAGACGCCCGGGTCCCGGTAGATGAAGGAGGGGTTCCGGGAGATACTGTCCACCCGGCCATCGTCCTGGAAGTCCCACTGCCGGGACGTGATGGTGCCTGCCGCCAGGTCGGTGAAGCGGACGATCAGCGGGGCTGCCCCTGACCGGGGGGTTGC